>NZ_BAAAIV010000012.1:32947-152612 GCF_039526245.1 Arthrobacter rhombi | reverse complement strand
AGATTTGAACTTGCGACCTCCGGGTTATGAGCCCGGCGAGCTACCGAACTGCTCCACCCCGCGGCGTGCTTCAAGCATCGCACCTTCGCAGCCGAACCTCAAATCGAGAGGCGGTGGTGTAAGGCAGATCACTGCCCTGCACCACCGCCTGACGGTCATGGCCTCCGCAAAGGACTAGCCGTTGGGATCGTTAGCCGGCGCAGAACCGTCCTGCCCCGGCAGCGGGGAATCCGACGAGGCATCGTTCGACTTGCCCTGGGCGGGATCCCCCGAAACCTCGCTTTCGGCGTTGAGCGCCTTGTTCAATGCGTCGCTGAGCTTCTTCTGCTCGTTACCGTAGGCAGCGAAGTCGCCCTTGGTGAGCGCCTCCTGGCCTGCCTTGATGGCCGCATCGGCCGCAGAGAGGGCATCCTTCAGCTGCTGATTCGCCGAAGCCGGCGCCGACGCGTCCGGCTTGGTCGGGGTCTTGCCTGCGCTGCCCTCGTTCGTCGCCGCACCGGATGATCCCTCGAAGAGCTGGTCCAGCGCCTCGGCAAGCGTGTCGGCGAAACCGACCTTGTCGCCAAAGGAGACCAGCACCTTACGCAGCGTCGGGTAGGACGTCTCACCAGTCGACTGGACGTAGACGGGCTGGACATACAGGATGCCTCCACCAACCGGCAGGGAGAGCAGGTTGCCGTTGATGACCTTGGAGGCACCGGACCGCAACAGGTTCAACTGGGTCGACACCGTGGTGTTGGAGTCGAAGTTCTGCTGGGCTTGGCCAGGTCCGGGCACCACCGTGCTGCGCGGCAACTCAAGCAACCTGAGCGTTCCATAACCATCGGCCTTTACCCCGGCCTTATTGCCGGCGTCGGCTTCTGCTGAGAGGAATCCGTAGAGGACGTTGCGTTGCTGGCCTCCCGAACTGGTCTTCGGAATGAAGGTGCTCGTCAGCGAGAAGGTCTCGCTCTCCTGCTTGGGCATGCGCAACGAAAGGTAGTACGGCGGCTGCGGGACCGGCGTCTGCGTCTTCGTCGGATCGTTCGGGACCACCCATGCATCGTTGGATTCATAGAAGTCATCGGGATCGGTGACGTGGTATTCCCCGAGCAGGGTCCGTTGGACCTTGAACAGGTCCTCGGGATACCGCACGTGGCTCATCAGGTCGCCAGACATTTCCGACATCGGCTTTACAGTTGCCGGGAAGACCTTCTGCCACGCCTGCAACAGCGGCTCGTCCGGCTCCCACGCAAACAAGTCGACGGATCCATCGTAGGCATCGACAGTTGCCTTCACGGAGTTCCGGATGTAGTTCACCTTGCCGGAAAGGGCATTGGTCCGGTTATCCCCCGTCAACGAGTCGCGTACGGCTGTATCCAGCTGCTGGGCCGTCGAATATGGGAAGGAATCGTTGGTCGTATAGGCGTCAACGATCCACTTCACCCGACCGTCAACGATGGCCGGGTACGCGTTTGAATCCACGGTCAGGTAGGGAGCGACCTTTTCGACGCGTTCCTTCGGACCACGGTCGTACAGGATCTGGGAGTCCTTGTTGATGGCGTCCGAAAGCAGCAGGTCGGTGGAGCTGAACTTCAGGGCGTAGACGAGCCGGTTGAAGAAACTCCCGACCAACGGGCCGCCATTTCCTTCGAAGGTGGTTTTCGCGTCGCCTTCACCTGACTTGTCGGAGGGGCGATCGAGCTCCCGAGGGCTCCAGCCCTCGGGGCCACCCACCACGGAATACTGCGGCGAGAATTCACCGAAGTAGATACGCGGCTCATAGCTGGCGTCGCTGCCCAGCACGCCTTGGGTGGGAATACCCGAAAGCATGAAGTCCGGGCGTCCGCCGGCACCCACCTTGGCACCGTAAGCAGCAACGACACCGTATCCATGGGTGTAGGTGACGTGCTGGTTGACCCAGCTGTCGGTCGGGTCAACGTTCACTTCGCGGACGGCTATCACCGTGTCTTCCGTCTTTCCGTCCACCTCGTAGCGATCCACGTTCAGCGTGGGCGCGAACTTGTAGTACGTACGGAACTGCTGGAGCTGCGCGAAGGAGTCGGACACGAGATCCGGGTCCAGCAAGCGGATGTTGGTCGTGGTGGCCTTGTCCTTGGCCAGGGCGTTCTTGGCGGTGTCGACCGTCGCCTTGTAGGGGTTGGCCTGGACTTTGTCCAGCCCATACGCCTTCCGCGTCATGTCGATGTTGTTCTGGATGTATGGCTTTTCGAGGGTCTTCTCCGAGGGGACGACCTGGAACTGCTGGACGAGCATCGGGTAGATGCCCCCGGCGACCAAGGCAGTGACCACGAGCATGGCGGTTCCGACCAGCGGGAGTTTCCATCGGCCCATGATGGCACCGACGACAAAGAGCACGGCGACGATGAGTGCAGCAACCACGAGGATCGTCTTGGTGGGGATGACCGCATGGACATCGGTGTAGAGCGCACCGGCAACGCGACCGCCCTGGTTTTCCAGGGTGTTGTACCGATCCAACCAGAAGTTCGCGCCTTGGAGCAGCAGGAAAAGAGCAGCAGCGATGCTGACATGCAGCCTGGCGGGCCGGGAAATCGAGACACCGCCGCGTTCCTGGATACGAACACCGCCGTAGAGGTAGTGCGTCAGCAGTCCGGCGATGCCGGCAATCAGTACGACACTGATGAAGTAGCCCACGAGCAGTCCATAGAACGGCATCGAGTTCATGTAGAACGACAGATCCTTGTGGAACTGCGGGTCGACTTCACCAAAGGGCACCTGGTGGATGAACAACAGGACGGTCTTCCACTGGGAGGCGACCGCGGTGGCGGCGAAGGCCCCGATCACCAGCGGGATGCCCCACATGAGCAGCCGCCGGATGGGCTCGAGCTGCGCCTGGTAGCGGGAAATGTTGTCCGACGCCTGGAGATCTGGCGCGTACACCGGGCGTGTCTTGAAGGCCACCTGGAGGCTGGCCCAGATGGCACCTGCCATGACGACGAAAGCCACCACGAAGATGATGATCTTCGTCAGGAGCTCGGTCCAGAACACCTCGGCAAAGCCGGTCTGGTTGAACCACAGCACGTCGGCGTAGATGTTGGCGAAGAAGATGAACGCCGCCACCAAGATACCGATAATGACGATGGTCGGCACCAGTGGCGATGACTTCCTAGGGGGCGCAGCGGCCCGCTGGCCACCGCCGTCGTCGTCTCCGGACCCTTGGGGGCGTCGACCGAACGGGTTGTCAGGACCGAAACTCACTTATTAAACCTCATTGTCAGTACGAGCTACTGGGTACCCCTCATCGGAGAGGATGGCACAGTGTCCATTCTGCCTTGAGTGAGGTCAACTCGCTAACGCCGACGTCGTGTTGCGTGCGTTATCCGCAGGGACCGGCCCTTAGCTGCAGCCGGGAAATGAGCCCGGGTCCGCCCCGGAGCCGATGGATTCAACCGCCTTGCGGGCTTGGTCCAGGGTCGAGACCTTGATGACGGTCAGTCCATCCGGGACGCGCCCCGCGACATCGGCACAGTTGTCCGCTGGCGCCAGGAAATACTCAGCTCCAGCTTTCTGCGCGCCGACGAGTTTCTGCGCGATGCCCCCGATCGGCCCGACGTTTCCGTCCGCGTCGATGGTTCCGGTACCGGCGAAGGCCTTGCCACCGGTCATGTCACCGTCGGTGAGCGTATCGACGATCCCCAGCGCCAGCATCATGCCAGCACTGGGCCCGCCAACATTGGAAAGGCCAAACTTCACATCGAAGGGAAAAGTGTACTTCGTGCCGAGATACACACCGAGCTGGGGCTGTCCGTCTTCGCCCACGGTGGTCTTCGCCGAGACCTCTTTCTTCTTTCCGCTGCGGACGACCGTCAGGTGCGGTTTTCCGCCCTTGTCGGCTCGCAGGGAAGCCTTGAGCATGTCCAGATCGGTGATCGTCTTCCCGTTGACGTCCTTGAGGACGTCATTGGTTTCCAACAGCCCCTTGTTCGTATCTGTGGCCAACCCGGCAACTCGGAGTTCCTGGGTATAGCCGATATCCAGGCTCCCCAAGGCCGCAGCGATCGAGCTTTGCTGCGAATCGTCCATCTCGGCCGCATTGCGGTCGCTAATCTGGTCATCCGTTGCCCCCCGCGGGTACAACGCTTCCTCTGGATAGACGTCCTCATGCGGATTGACCCATGCCTGGAGCACTCGCAGGAAGGGGATACGGGTCTGCGCTCCGCCGAGTACGTAAATGGTCGTCATGTCCAGGGAACCCTTGGCCGGGAAGGACTCATGCCCGTCGACGGTGATGATCTGTTTCTCATTCACCTTGCCCAGCGTGTTCAAGGCAGGGCCGGGCAGCTCGACGATGAACGGGGTAGGTACGGCAAGGGCGGTAAATCCCAAGACGACCGCGAGGCACGTGGCAATGATGAGTCGGCGCTGGGGACGACGGGGCGGCGGAGGCGGAGAGGCGGTCTCGCTGCCAGCACTCTCCTGGGGGTCCTGCGGTTGGGTCACCGTGGTTTCTTTTCCTTCCGGCCTTCGCCGGCCCGTGGGGCCGGTGCGCATTCGATCTCCCCAAGGGTACAAGGTGCGTAACTGTTTGCGCTGTGCCGACAGCGAACCTCCCGGCGAATGCATAGGGTCTGCCCACATTGCGGGGTTACCGTGGAATCATGGCTGAGAACCCCCCGAACAACCGACCCGACGGCTCAGATGACCCGGACGATTCCGGGCGCAACGATCCCTTTTCCGAGATGCTCTCCAACCTCTTCGGTGGCCAGCTCCCCGAAGGCGTGGACGCAGCCGACTTGCAACGCCAGTTCGGCGCCATGGGAATGCCTTCAGACCCCGCCTCCATGCAGGCCATGATGGGACAGATGCAAGCCATGATGGGCGCGATGTCCTCTGGTGACGGCAGTCCCGTGAATTGGAAGCTTGCCCAGGACTCGGCACGCCAAGCCGCTGCCGGCGACGACCCGAGCGTGACGACGGCACGCGCAGCGGCGATCAGCGAGGCCGGCCGCCTGGCAGATATGTGGCTGGACCGGGCCACGACATTTGAGGCCCTGTCCTCTGGTTTCTCATCGTATTCCCGGGCCCAATGGGTGGAGAAGACGCTCCCCCGGTGGAAAAAACTCACCGAGCCAGTCGCCGTCAGTGTCTCCCAGGCCATCAGCACTGCCATGCGCGACCAGGTACCCGAGGAATTCAAGGCCATGCTTGGCTCGGCCCAGGGCATGTTCCAGAACCTGGGTGGGGCGATGTTCGGCATGCAGCTGGGAACTGCTGTTGGGGGTTTGGCCAAGGACGTGCTCGGATCCACCGATATCGGGATCCCGCTGACGACCGAGGCGCCTGCCTTGGTGCCGGCCAACATTGCCCATTTCGGCGAAGGCCTCGACATCCCCGAGCAGGAGGTCCTGCTCTTTGCCGCACTCCGCGAGTCCGCCCACGCGCGGCTGTTCCAGCGTGTGCCATGGCTGCAATCGCACGTCCTCGGAGCCATCGAGGACTACGCCAGAGGCATCCACATCGACATGTCGCGGATCGAGGAGGCCGTACGCGACATCGACCCATCGAACCCCGAGTCATTGCAAGGTGCCGTCACGGAGGGGCTGTTCATGCCCCAGCGCACGCCAGCCCAGGAAGCCGCACTGGCCAAGCTCGAAACTACACTGGCCCTGATCGAGGGCTGGGTCGATGAAGTCGTCGCCGACGCGGCAGCGAATTTGCCTTCCGCCGCTGCACTGCGCGAGACCGTGCGCCGTCGCCGAGCAACAGGTGGCCCCGCCGAACAAGCCTTCGCCTCCCTGGTCGGCCTTGAACTGCGTCCGCGGCGTCTGCGTGACGCGGCTACCCTCTGGTCCTTGTTGAAGGAAGAACGTGGTTACGAAGGACGCGATGCGATCTGGCAGCACCCCGATCTCATGCCGGGTGCCGAGGATCTTGACGATCCAGCAGGCTTTTCGGAACGGCGGGCCCTGGCAGAGGCATCCGACGGCGAACTTGACGAGGCACTGAACCGGCTCCTTGATGGAGGCTATGACTCCCCCGCCGCTTCCGAAACCGGGGACGTCGAGGACCCGCAAGATCCCGAATCTGGCGGCGACGAAGACAACTCGACCGGCGACGCCGGCGAACAGCGCTAGGGCTTACTCCCCCAAGCTGCAGCTGCACAGGCCGGCTCCTCCACCTGGAGGAGCCGGCCTTCTCACTGCTAGCCCCACGCGGCCGGCGTCTCTTCCCACCAGTCGTACTCATCCTGATCCCGCGGGTCGTCCCGGAGAGACTGCTCTCGCTGGTCTGGGATGCTGCCGCCCGCGCCGGTTCCACCCCGGGTGGACATCCCGAAGCTAACTCCCGCCAGGTAGGCCTTCGCCTCCGACCGGCGCCCATATCGCCCTTCCCATGCCTTGAACTGGGGACCGTGTCCATCGTTGGCGATGAGGTGTGCCAGTTCGTGGATCAGGACGTAGTCCTGGACCCACATCGGCATGCCCTGCAATTGCTGGTTCAATCGGATCGCACCAGATCCAGGAGACGCCGATCCCCACCTGGTCGTCTGGTTTCGGACCCACCGAACTGACAGTGGCTCGGCCTTGCCGTCCAAATACTTGCGGTTCAGCATCCCCGCGCGCTGCATGAGTTCCTCATCGGAATTCTTCCCATAGCGGTCCAGGGCCTTGGCTCTCCGAGCCAGGATCCCCGGCACCATCCGTTCAATCCAGTCGTCTTCCTGACGCAGGCTCAGCGTGGCCGGGACCGAAATCACGGCTTCCCCGTTCTTCCAGACGCCGGAGACGGTTCGACGTCGACGCGTTGAACGCAGGACGCGCACCGCTATCCCATCCGGGGTATGCATGGAACGCTCTGTCGGATGCTGCGGCATGGTGCTTCCTCTCCTCCTGATCTTGAACCGGCGGGCACGCGCCCACCGGAGCCTGTGGATACCGGTATTTTTGCGGATTCGACCTGTCAGGATATCCCCACCGGAATCCGTCCGGACCGAGCATTGGAGACGAACATGCGCATCATTCCCGGGCTTCAGGTCGTTAGCGTATCCGAGACCACGGTTCGCGTCGGAGGGGCCAAGGACGGACTGTGGATATCCGGTCTTTCGGCTACCGACCAGGACTACATCAGGTCTCTTGCCGGATCGCCGGAGGAAGCCGACCACCCGTCGGAGGTTCCGCTACTCCTCCGTCCGGGAACCGGTCGACGTGCGGAACTGCTGACCATGTTGGCCCCAGTCCTCGAAGACCCTTTCCGGCTCCCCGGTGTGCTCGGCGCAACGCTGGTTCCCGACGTCAATGCCTTCTCGGTGGCCTACGGCGCCGCAGCGGGACAGATTGTCCGGAACCGCAGCGCGGCGATGGTCCGGGTCGGAGGCCTGGGCCGCTGCGGACAATCCATCGCCGCTTTGCTCGCCGCCTCCGGTGTGGGCGCGCTGCATCTTCACGACGATTTCCCGGTCCAGCCTGGCGATGTGGGGGCGGGACCGCTGCGCGTAGCCGATCTGGGCAAACCCCGCACGGTCGCCTTGGCGCACCGTTTGGAGGCCACCTGGCCACGGACCCGGCTCTCCCACTGGACCCCCGGCCCCGATGACCAGGGGTTGAAGGCACAGGTGATCGTGGTGACGGCATGCGATGCCCTGCCTGACCATCTGCTGAGCCACCTGGCCGCCACCCGCGTCCCCCATCTGCCGGTCATCTTCGGCCCGGCCTGGGCCCGCATCGGCCCGTTGGTCATTCCTGGCCTGACGTCCTGCCTGGACTGCGCACAGTCCTCACCACACCTCGCGGCAGACGGGCCCAGGGCCACCGGAACGCCCCGGAGCGCCAGCTCGACGGCAGAGTTGGCGTTGTCCGCGACAGCCGCTGGTCTGGCGACCCTCCAGGTCATGATGCTGCTCGATGGCGTCAACGTCCCATCGGCAGCGGATGCGGTGCTCTGCATCGACCTGGCAACAGGCGGGGTAGAGCGCATTCCGGTGGAGCCACGGCCCGGCTGCACCTGCATGATTCCCGCAGCATGAGCCGACGTGTCGTTCAGGCGGGAGTCGAGCCTGCGCCGAGGATGTCCAGTACGTCCTTGCCGTACCGTTCGAGCTTGGCCGCCCCCACCCCCGAAACCTTGGACAACGCGGTCGGCGTATCCGGCATCGCTTCGGCAATGGCCATGAGGGTGGCGTCCGTAAAGATCACGAACGCCGGAACCTCGGCCTCCCGCGCGGTTGTCAACCGCCACTCCCGCAACGATTCGTAGACCTTTTCATCGTAGGTCGAGGGGCAATCCAGGCATCGGCCCAGCTTGCGCTCTGCAGCGCTCCCCAGCAGCGTTCCACAGACCCTGCAGGTCGGTGGCGTCGCGGCCTTGCGCCTCCTGACACCGCCACCAGGCGTCTTGGCCGACACCTGGCTGGAGGATTGCGGGCGCAGGCCATCCAGGAACCGTGACGGCCTGCGACTGGCACGACCTCCCGGGGTACGCGCGGTCGACCAGCTCAGGGACAGGTGCTTGCGGGCTCGGGTGATGCCCACATACAGCAGGCGGCGTTCCTCGTCGTAGTCACCCTGGTCTTCGGCGAAGGAGATGGGCATCAGGCCCTCACTCATCCCAACGAGGAAGACCGCATCCCATTCCAGGCCCTTGGCCGAGTGCAAGGAGGCCAACGTGACGCCTTGGACGGTCGGTGCGTGCTGGGTAGTGGCCCGCTCGTCGAGTTCTGCCACGAATTCCAACAGCGTGAACGGCGAGTCCCGATCCTGGCGCGCCGTGGCGAGTTCATCGGCGAGTGCCACGAGGGCCGAGAGCGATTCCCAGCGTTCGCGGACGGCACCGGTCGCCGACGGAGCCTGGGCCGCATATCCCAAAGAAGCCAGGACATCTCGGCACACCTGCGGGACGGCGTCGTCGGCCGGTTGCCGCGATGCAGCCCGCAAGGCCAAAATCGCGTCCCTGACTTCACGGCGTTGGAAGAAGCGTTCCCCGCCGCGCAGCTGGTATCCGATGCCCTCGGCTGCCAACGCCTGTTCGTAGGCCTGGGACTGCCCATTGGTTCTGAACAGCACGGCGATCCCTGCGGGGGCAACGCCCTCGTCCGTGAGGGAGCGGATCCGCCGCGCGACGTGGGCGGCCTCGGCTTCGTCATCACTGCATTCGGTGAATTCGGGTTCTGGACCCGGCTCGCGCTGGGCCAGCAACTGCAGCGGTGCCGCCCACTGGACGTCACGGCCGGCGGCGCCGGGTTCGAGACGCCGGGATGAGAGCAGGCGGTTGGCCAGGTTCACCACCTGGGGTGTGGAGCGGTAGTCGCGCACCAGCTTCACCACGGGCGCCTGCGGGTGTGCGACCGTGAAATTCAGCAGGTGTGACGGCGTGGCACCGGTGAACGAGTAGATGGTCTGGCTGGCATCACCCACGACACAGAGTTCCTCGCGGCCACCCAGCCACAAATCCAGCAGGCGCTGTTGCAGCGGGGAAACGTCCTGGTACTCGTCGACGACGAAATGCCGGTACTGCTCCCTGACCGAGGCAGCTACGCGGGGGTCCTCATCGAGGATTCCCACGGTCAGCAGCAGGACGTCCTCGAAGTCGATCACATGGCGGTCGGCCTTGACGTCCTCGTAGGACTGGAACAACCGGGCCACCGTGCGCAAATCCAACCCCGCCGGCTCGGCGCGCCCAGTGGCCGCCTCCACGTAACCCTCCGGGGTCAGCATCGAGACCTTCGCCCATTCGATCTCTGCTGCCATGTCGCGGATGGAGGCGCGGTCTGTGGTGATGCGCAGCCGTCGTGCCGCCTCGGCGACCAGTTGTGCCTTGTGGTCCACGATGGCGGGCAGCTGCCCGCCAATGGCCTGCGGCCAGAAGTACTGCAGCTGGCGCAGGGCCGCGGCGTGGAAGGTACGCGCCTGCACGCCCCCTGCTTCCAGGTCCCGCAGTCGTGTGCGCATCTCACTGGCGGCCCGGGAGGTGAACGTGACGGCGAGTACCTGGTTGGGCTTGTACACGGCGGTATGCACGCCATAGGCGATTCGGTGCGTGATCGCCCGGGTCTTGCCGGTCCCGGCGCCGGCGAGGACGCAGAGCGGCCCGTTCAGGGTGGTGGCGACGGCTCGCTGCTCATCGTCGAGTCCGCCCAGGATGCGCTCTTCCAGTGATGCCATGCGTTTAGTTCTCCATCCGACGCGGTTCGGGCAGCGGGCCACCGTACCAGTGTTCGATGAGGGCACTGGAGATCGAGACGCCGGAGGGCACCCCGATGGACCCCTCGATGATCTCCCGGGACAGTTCCTCGCGGCTGAACCAGCGCAGGTCGATGATCTCCTCCCCGTCGGGTACGACGGCGGTGGACTGCGCCACGGCGGTGAAGCCCAGCATCAGCGAACAGGGGAAGGGCCACGGCTGCGAGCCGGCGTACCGGGCCGAATGGACCTGAATGCCCGCTTCCTCCCCGACCTCGCGGACGACTGCAGCTTCCAACGACTCCCCCGGCTCCACGAAACCAGCCAAGGTCGAGTAGCGCCGACCGCCCCACTGCGCGTTGGCCCCGAGCAGCAGGCGGTCCTCGGCATCGGTGATGGCCACGATGATGGCCGGGTCGGTGCGCGGGAAGTGCTGGGAATCATCCTGCGGGCAGACGCGGACCCAGCCGCTCTGCACCACCTCAGTCGCCGTCCCACAGCGGGGGCAGTGGGTGTGGTTGGCGTGCCAGTTGGCGATCGCCACGGCCTCGACGAACAATCCTGCGTCGTCGGCGGACAGCCCGGCGGCGACGTCGCGCAGCCCGAGCCAATCGGCGTCATCGGGTGGAGTATCGGGGGCCTGGTCCAGATCCGCGAGCACGATCTCCCGTCCCGCCGAGCGGCCCAGGTACACCCACCGCGCGCCGGCGGGGACGTCACCGGGCCCCACCAGGACGAGCGCACCATCGCGCACCGGAGCCTTGCCGCGGGACAGCAGCAGGACCCGGGTGCCGTCGTCGTGCATCAGCGAGGGAAGCCAGGAATCATCGGCTCGGCGCTCACATCCACGGTCCACCCCACCGTGGGTCAGTGGCAGGTCCCCCAGCAGCGGGTAGTCGATGGCCGGCACGGCGACGGGGTCCTGGCGAAATGTCATGTTCCTACCGTACTGAGGTTCAGGGGGTGACCGCACACCGGCAGGACGCGGTGTGGAATCGGGACTGCGACAGTTCCAGGCGGGGCGGCCCATGGCGCCACATGACCTGTGCGGCCGCGGTGTGTTGACTGGGAGGGTTCGGGGATTCCGGCGACTCGCCGCCCCGGCCACGTGGCCCCGGGGCCTTCGGCGGCTTACGGTTGGGTACGTGAAAAGATCTCCCATGGAACTGGCCGCCATCGCGACCGCAGCGGTGCCCGGGTTGACTCCTGTCGGCGTCGCAGGCATCCCGGACGATCCCGATGACTTCGATTCGGCCCTGATCATCGACGCGCAGGAGAACCGGTGGCGTGTCCGCTCGCCCCGTCACGAGGAATCCAGCATGCGCCTGGAGACCGAGTTGACCGCCCTGCGTTCCTTCACGCCGGGCATCCGCGCCGCACTGCCGTTCCGCCTGCCCTCCGTGGCCGGGACCGTGCGCCAGGGCAGCCTGCGCACCTTCGTCTACAACCATCTGCCCGGTGCGGTGATGGACCTCGATGAGCTGGTCGCTGCGGGTGGAGCGACCGCGACGGACATCGGTCGCATCATCGCCTCGATCCATGCTCTGCCCGAAGAGCTCGTGGATCGTGCCGACCTGCCGGTCTACACGGCCGAGGAGTTCCGGCAGCGCCGCCTGAACGAGCTGGACCAGTCCGCCACGACCGGGCGGATCCCGCCGCGCCTGCTGCGCCGCTGGGAACACGCCCTGGAAGACATCGCCCTGTGGCGGTTCAACCCCCGCGTCGTCCACGGTGACCTGCACGAGGAGAACCTCCTGCTCGAGCACGGCAAGGTGGCGGCGGTGACGGGCTGGACCGACGTGCGCATCGGCGACCCGGCCGATGATTTCGCCTGGCTCGCCGCCGCCCACGAACAATCCTTTGCCGACACCGTGATCGAGGCCTATACCGCTGCCCGGGGCGAATTGGCGGACCCACATATCATGCGTCGGGCCGCGCTGGCCGCCGAGTTTGCCTTGGCCCAGTGGTTCACCCGCGGGTTGGCGACCCAGGACGCCGAGCGCATCGCCGAGGGCGAGCAGATGTTGCGGGACCTGGATACCGACATTGCCGAGTTCGGCGGCCAGCCCATCAGCATCGTGGAGCCCCCGCGCATGGACATCCACGGCCAGCCCCTCCCCGAGGCCCCGCCCGCGGACGCCCCGGATTCCTCCGACGACGCCGTGTCCCCGGACGCAGCTTCCACGGACGGGGAAACGTCGACGCAGCCGGACCCCGGCCAGGGGTCGACTCCCCCGCAACCCACGACGCCTCCCCACACCACGGGTTCGGCCGTCTCGCACTGGGGGCCCGCTGGGGATGAGGAATCCTCCGTCGCCACCGACGGGGAGGAACGGCCCACCACGGCGGCCACCGCACCCCCGTTGCCCGATCATGAACCGGCCGAGGGACTGGCGGAAGCCGACGACGAGGATGCGGACGACGAGCCGGCGTTCCTGCGGGACATCGACCTGGCCGACGGCGAGGCAGAGGGTTCCCCGGCCACGGTGAAGCCGGACGACGCGACGGATGCCATCCCGCTGGTCGTCCTCGAGGCCGAGCACGACGCCGACAGCCACCCCGATACCGACCGGAAGTAGCACTACCCGCTTCAGCCAGCGGCCAGGGAGCGGGTGATCAGCGCTTCCAGCGCTGCCTCGTCCGCCAGCCGTTCGGGCCTGATGGTCTGGCCCTGGCCCACGTAGTAGAAGGCGGCCTCGACACTGTCCAGCGGGATACCATGCAACCGTGACCATCCCAGACGGTAGACGGCGAGCTGCAACGACTTGGCCTGCAGATCCCGCCCCGTGGGGACCCTGCCGGTCTTCCAGTCCACCAGTATCCAGACCGTGTTGCCCTGGTCGTCGGTGTCCTTGAACACTGCGTCGATACGGCCGCGGACGCTGACCGGCCCCACCCTGGTCTCCAGGGGAACCTCGACAAAGGCGGGTTGCCGTTGCGCCCATTCGGAGGCCAGGAACTCGGCCTTCATCTCCTCGAGCCCATACTGCTCCTCGACGTAGGCATCGGCCGCCCCGGGGAATTCGCCCAAGTCCAGCATGCCGGTCGAACCGTAGTGGTCCTCGACCCACGCGTGGAAAGCGGTCCCCTTCCTGGCCGCCACGCCCGGGCGCCGCGGCACGGGGCGGCGCAGCTGCTCCAGGACCTGGGCCGCGTCGGTGGCGAGATCCACGAAGAGGGAAGCGCGCACATGTTCGGGCGTCGGCGCCAGCTCCCGCCGGGCTTCGCGTTCGGCCCGCACCGCCAGAAGCAGCGCCGCCTCGTGGTCCCAGGCCTGCCCGACGTCGGTACGCAGCGGGGACGCGTCAAGGGGCTCTCCTGACGCAGCGGCGTCCCGGCGCAGCTGGAGGTGGCTGTTGGTTTCCAGTGCGGCCGCCTCCAGTTGCCGGCGCCGACCCGTGGCGCGGGGTTGGGGAACGCCGGCGCGGCGGACCACCGGGCCCTCGAGCGGATCATAGGGCCAGCTGGATTCGAGCGGATCTTCCCGGAAGGGGTTCTGTTCCGGGGCCTCGTCATCCTCGCACCACTGGGAGATCCGGGCGGCGGGAGTCGGTTCGTCGACCAGGGCCAGCAGCTCCTGCAGGAACGTGGAAGGGGCGGTGGGCTTGGAACGGGACCCGGTCCACACTGTGGCCGAACAGAGCAGCAAGTCCTTGGCCCGGGTGAGCGCCACGTAGGCCAAACGGCGTTCCTCGTCCACGCCGTGGGCCAGGACCTCGCCGCGGAACACTGTCTCCGCGTCGACTGCCTCGGAAAGGCTGGGCTGGTCGGTGTCCCATTGGGGCAGGTCGTTCCGGTCCCCCCGGAGCGGCCACGGCAGCGATCCGTCCTCCTTGGTCCAGCGGGAATCGGTCGCGGAGGGGAAGATCCCCTCATTCATGCCGGGTATTGCCACGACGTCCCATTCCAGGCCCTTCGACGCGTGGATCGTCAGCAGCTGGACGGCATCGGGGTTCGCTTCCTGTTGAACGATTTCCAGGCCGCCTTCCTTGGCGGCTGCTGCGTCGAGCCAGGTCAGGAATCCGGCCAGGTCGGCGCCGAGATCCGTATCGGAGTACCCGGCGGCGATGTCGGCGAAGGCATCGAGGTGGCGGCGAGCCGCATGGATGTTGGTCCCGGGTTTGGCGGCGACCTCGATGTCGAGCAGCAGGGAACGCTCGACCTCGTGCAGCAGGGAGGACAAGTCGTCATCGGCAAAGCTGCGCAGGTAGCGGATCTCGGTTTGCAGGCGCTGCAGGCGGTCGAGTGCTGTGCCGGTGAGCGTTCGGCCGGCGGATGAAGTCCAGTCGGGGGGAGGTAGGCGGTCCAGGGCCTCGATCAGGCTGGCTTCCTCCGACAGCTCGCTGCGCGCCTCGGCGTGGCTGTCGGCCGCGGGGCTGTCGCTGGTGGTCGTGTCGATGTCACGGGCCTCGCGGATGGCGGCTTCACGGCGTCGGGCCAGGAAGCGGGACCAGTCGGCGAAGGCCATGAGGTCTGCCGGGCCGAGCCGCCACCGTGCGCCGGCCAGGAGCCGCAGCAGTGCGTCCGAACGCAACGGGTCCACCAGGACGCGGAGCGTGGCGACCAGGTCGACGATTTCCGGCATCGCCAGCAGACCCCCCAACCCGACGATTTCGTAGGGGACGTTGCGGTGGTCCAGTGCCTCGGCGATGCCGCCGAGTGCCGAACGGGTCCTGCAGAGCACTGCCATGGTCGGAGCGCGGCCATGCTCTGCCGTGAAGGATCCGTGTTCTTCCAGCAGTCGACCGGCCAGGGCGGCCGCCTCGTCCGCGCTGGTCGCCCAGCGCGCCAACTCCACCCTCCCGATCCCGGCAAAGGGACTCTGGGCCAGGGGTGGGACGCCGATGGAGTGGGAGGCCCTGTTGGGGTCAACGCGGTTCAGCCGGGCTGAGACTGCATTGGCGGCTTCCAGGACGTTGGCGGAATTCCGCCAGGCAGTCGTCAGGAAGGCGACCGCCGAGGGGATGGGGGTCCCCTCGGGGCCGGTGGCCGGAAATTCCTGGGGGAACCGGAACAGCTGTCCGGCGGACGCGCCGCGGAAGCCGTAGATGGATTGGTTCGGGTCCCCGACGGCGGTGACGGCGTGTCCCCCGCTGAACAGGGAGGAGAACAGGACCATCTGCGCATGGGAGGTGTCCTGGAACTCGTCAAGGAGCACCACCTTGAAACGCTCCCGTTCGGCATCGCCGGCCGCGGGGACCGTCCGGGCGATGCGGGCCGCCAACGCGACGAGGTCTCCGTAGTCCAGCACGTTGCGTTCGGCCTTGGCCTGGGCGTACCGCACGGCGAGGTCCGCCACGGTGGCACGGGTCCGGAGCTTGTCCAGCAGTTGCAGGGCCTTCTGTGCCGGTGGGGTCTGCTTGCCGACGCGATACGGGAGCGCAGCCAACCGCTCGACTTCCCCGAGGACGTAGTCGCGCGCAACGACCGGGTCGACCAGGTGTTCGGCGCATTCTCCGGCAAATTGCACGACGGCGTCGACCAGGGTGGATTTGGCGGCGCGGAGGTGCTCGTAGTCGCCGTCGTACTCCTGGACGATCTTCAGTGACAGCTGCCAGGCCTGGGCGCCACCGAGCAGGGTGGTATCCGATTCGACGCCGATGCGCAGCCCGTGGTCCTGCACGAGTGTGTTGGCATAGGAGTGGTACGTCGACACGGCGGGTTCCAGCGGGGCGTCGTCGTCCGGTGCGGGGACGATACCGCTCTCCGCCAGCCGGGCCAGCTGCTGGCGGATCCGCTGGGCGAGTTCGCCGGCGGCCTTGCGGGTGAAGGTGACTCCGAGGATCTGGTCGGGCCGGACGTGCCCGTTGGCCACGAGCCAGACGACCCGGTCGGCCATGGTGGCCGTCTTGCCGGACCCTGCCCCGGCGATGACGAGCATGGGGGACAACGGCGAGGAGATGATGGCGGATTGTTCTGCGGTGGGTTGGTGCTGTCCGAGCAGATCCGCCAGTTCCTCGGGGGTGAATCGCCGCGCCGGCCGCTCCGTTGTGGTGTCGGGGATGGTGGCCGCCCGGGTTGTCTCGTCCGCGTGGTTCATTCGGTGACCTGCCGTCCTTCGTCGCAGAGTGGGCACACGGCCGGCAACCGGCAGCCGCTGCCGTTGCGTCCCGCCTTGGAGGGGTCGTGCCGGGCCTGGAATTCATTGCCGGCCATCAACCGTGCTGCAGCCAACACCATGGGGGTGGCCCAGTCCTCGTCGCCGACCGGTTCCTGCGCCTGCTCGCCGGGACTCTTCGTGGTGGTGCCGAGTTGGACCAGCGCCGCACCGCCCGGGCGGGACGGGAGTTCCGGCCCCAGTCCGCCGGCCAGCACGGCCGCCTGGTAGCTGCCCAATTGCGGGTTGCGTTCCACGTCCGCCTTGGTCGGCGCCGACTTTCCGGTCTTGAGGTCCACGATGTAGGCCCTCCCCTCGGCATCGACTTCCAGCCGGTCGATCACCCCCCGCAACCGGACGGTGATGTCCGGGCCGGAGATCTCGACGTCGAAGTCGCGTTCCCGGGCCAGCAGTGTCCGGTCATGGCTGCGCATGAGCAGCGCGTACTGGGCAAGTTTGCGCAGCATCGATTCGGCACGCTCGTGGTCCTTGGCGGTCTCCCAGTTCGACGGCAGGTCAAGGTCGGGCCAGCGCCGGTCCAGCTCCTCGAGGTATTCGGTGCCGCTCGCGGCCGGCAGGTCCTCGGCGATGGCGTGGACCAGGGTGCCCAGGCTGCGGGCCAGGTCGGTCGCCGGTTCACCGCCTGCGGCTTGGACGAACCAGTCCAGGGGGGACTCCAGGGCGGCCTGGACCCGTGAGGGTGAGACGCGGACCGGTTCACCGGGCGGATTGACCGGGGCATCGGTGCTCGACGGCAGAAGTCCCCACCATTCGCTGGTTGCCGCACCGCGGACCCGCTCGGGCTGGTCGGCCAGCCGGGCCAGGACGGCCGCCGCGTCATGTGCCGTGTCGGCGCGCTCCGGCACCGTGATCCCCTCTTCGAGCCGCTGTCGCAGCAGGGCCACCAGGGAGGCGAGGGTGCGCTCACGGGGTACCACGGTGAGGGGTCTGGGCCGCTCCTGGTCCGTCCAGGGCAGGACGAGGTCCAGGAACTGGGAGGGCTGGTGGTCCTCCGAGGCCACACCGATGCAGACCAGGGACTCCCGGGCCCGGGAAATGGCGCTGGCAAACGTCCTGAGCTCATCGGCACGCGTGGCCCGCAAGCGCGTGGCGGGGTCGCGTTGGCGCAGGATGCCGGGCCCGTGTTCCACGACGTCGGCCAGGGCGCTGCTCCCCAGCAGTTCGCCACGCAGCCGGGTATTGGGCCAGATGCCTTCCTGCATCCCCGGGACCAGGACCAGTTCCCATGCGTGGCCCACGGCACCGGCCGGCGTCGTCACCGCTACCGACGGCCCGCTGCCGCCGCGGGAGGCCAGCGTGTCCATGGGCAGTTCCTGGCCAAGCACATGGTCCGCGAACTGGGCGACAGTCGACCCGGGCAACTGGTCCACGAATCGTTCGGCGGCCTGGAACAGGGCCATCATCGCGTCGAGGTCATGATCGGCCCGTGCGCCCGCGGCGCCGCCGTCGAGTGCTGCCTGCTTCCACTTCGTTTCCATGCCGGAGGCGGACCAGAGGGCCCAGAGCGCGGTCTCGGCGTTCGCCGTCGGCAGTTCCAGCTCAGCGGCCAGCGATTCGAGCATGCGGGCCAGCCGTTCGGCTCCGCGTCCTTCGCGGCCCAGACCGGTCAGCAATGCCGGTTCGGCGAAGATGCGCCGGAGCAGTTCGGTGCTGGACCGGCGTCCACCGGCGACCCGTTCCTGCCGGCGCAGGACCTGACGCAGCCGGCGGATGTCCAGCGCCGTCGAGGCGCCGTAGCGGGAGGACAGCAGCGTCTCGACGGTCCCGGCTTCGGGCAACGACGGTCCGGCGTCCCCGGGGTCATCCCCCGGGTTTGCCGCAGGCCCGGGGGCGGTGAGTCCCAGTCCCAGCAGGGTCAGCAGCGGCCGCACCGCCGGCTCGTCGCGCAAGGGCACTTCGGCTTGCGGAACGTTCACCGGGATCCCCTGGGCCGCCAGATGCCGGGATATGGCGGCGACCTGGCCGCCATTGCGGACCACCACCGCCATCGAGTCCAGTGGGCGGGAGCCCATGAGCTGTTCCTCCAGCAGGCGGTGGGTCAGCAGCCGCAGTTCATGGACCGGTGACTCCACCAGGTGGACCTCGACCGATTCCCGGGCCGAAGCGGCACCCGGTTCGGCTTCGGGGTACAGCAAACGCCTGCCGGCAGTGCCGGTGGTGACGGGGATGCGCCCAGCCACGCGTGTCCAGGCCTCCCCGATATCCGCTCCCATCCGCCAGGAGGTGTCCAGCTCCATGACGGTCGCCGGGTGCCGGGTGGTGCCGTAGTCGGTGTCGAAGCGTCCCAGCAGGTCGGGGCGGGCCCCGCGGAATCCCTGGACGGCGTTGTCCGGTGAGGCGAAAGCCAACAGGTCACCGCCGGCAGCAAGCAGTTTCAGGAGGCGGTGTTGGGCGGGGTTGGCCTCTTGGAGATCGTCGACGACAAGGAGCGTGATGCGCTCACGCTCGGCCTCCAGCAGTTCGGGGTGGTCCTCGAGCAGATCCGCTGCAGCGGTGATCAGGCCGGCCGGGTCGAAGGCCTCATTGCTGCCCAAATCCAGCAGGTCCCGGTATTCCTGGTAGAGCTCGGCCGATGCCGTCCACTCGGGGCGCAGGCACCGCTTCCCCAGGTCCTGCAGCTCCCCCGCCTCGACGCCGTACTCGGCCAGGCGGTCGAAGAGCTCGCGGATTTCCTTGCGGAAGCCCCGCGTGCCGATGGCCTCGCCCAACGATTCCGGCCAGGCGGGGCCCGCGGTGATGCCCTCGGCATGACCTGAGAGGATCTGGCCGATCAGGGTGTCCTGTTCGGGGCCGGAGAGCAGCCGCGGCGGACGCTCGACCGCGGGCAGGAAGCCCAGCAGGCGGGCCCTGCGGATGAGGTCGAAGGCGTAGGCCGCCCAGGTGCGTACCGCCGGCTCGGAAAAGGTGGTGTCCGATGCCGCGGAGAGCCGGTCGCGCAGGTCCCCTGCTGCGGTGCGTGAGGGGGCGATGACCAGCAGCGCTTCCGCCGGGTGGCCGGCATCCAGGCGCCGGACCACGGTCTGCAGCAACGCGGTGCTCTTGCCGGTCCCGGGGGCGCCCAGCACCAGGACGGGGCCATGGCCTGCCTCCAGCTCGGCCAGGCGTGCGCGGGTGCGCGGGCCCGTTCCCTCGATGATGTCCACGGTCCCCATCAGAGCACCTGCCGCTGACGTTTGGGCGCGGTGTCCGCTGCCGCGCCGCCGGCCAACTCAGCGGCCACCGTGTCCAGGAATCCGAACTCCGCGTGGCCGGGCTGCCATCTGGCCTGGGCGACCCTCACCCGGCCCCGCAGCAGGGGGATGCCTTCCTGCGTCCAATGGGGCAGGGCACGTTCCTGCAGGTCCGCCGGCAGCGTCCCGTTGGCGCGCAGGACGCGCCACCAGGGCAGCGCGGTCGCGGAGCGGGACATCGCTGCGCCCACCTGGCGCGGGCCTCCGGCTCCGAGGAGTTCGGCGATATCTCCGTAGGTCAGCACGCTGCCTGCCGGGATGCGCCCGGCGACACGGTGGACGGCCTCGGCATACTCCAGTGACATGCCTTCCAGCTTAGGCGTCGCCGGCCCGGCCGGCGCCCATTCGACGGACGTGGACGATACCGTAGGTCCATGGACACTTGGCATCAGCTTCCCCGCGCAGCATTCGATCTGGAAACCACCGGCAAGGACCCCCTCGAGGCGCGGATCGTCACCGCTTCCGTCGTGGTGGTCAACGGCCGGCAGGAGATCATCAACCACCGTGAATGGCTGGTGAACCCGGGGGTGCCGATCCCCGAGGAAGCCACCGCCGTCCATGGGGTGAGCACGGAACGTGCAGTGGCTTCCGGTGTCGACCCGGCGGTGGCCGTGGCCGAGATCTCGGCCCACTTGGGGGACCTGTTCCAGACCATGCCCGTCCTGGCCTTCAACGCGAGCTACGACTTCACGGTGCTGGCCCGGGAGTCGGCCCGCCACGGAGTGCCCGAACTGGTGCCGCAGCCGGTGATCGACCCGTTCATCATCGACAAGCACGTGGACAAGTACCGTCGCGGCAAGCGCACGCTGACCGCCCTGTGCGAGCACTACTCGATCCCCCTGAACAACGCCCACACCTCCGTTGCCGATGCGGCAGCCACCATCGGCGTCGCCGATGCCCAGGCACTCAAATACCCCAACGAATTGGCGGTCGCTCCGGCCGAGCTTCACGGTCTGCAGGTCCGGTGGGCTGCCGAGCAGGCCGCCAGCCTGCAGGAGTACTTCCGCCGCAAGGATCCCGCAGCCGTCGTCGATGGGACTTGGCCGGTCCGCTAGCCGTGGGGTCCGCCCCCGTCGGACCGTGTACGACGGCGGTGGGCGGCCATCTGGTGCCTGTCGCGTCACGTCGCAGAGAGTCATGTCACGAAATTGCGGGCCGCCCCCTGCCACCTGTTGAATGGCCTCGTTCTTAGAGCGCAGCAGGCCCGTACCGCATGCGGACCACCAAAACCCGGGGCACCATCGAACAACATTCGACAAACAATCAGCCAACGGCCATCGGGTTCGATTTTGTGATGTCTTGTTGGCCTGCTGGAATTGATTCATTCGATTTTTAGCGGTCCGTGGTGGCCGTTGGTCACTTCCAGCCGGAAAGAACACTCGCATGAAGAACATTCGCTTGTCCCTTGTCAAAGTAGCGGCAGTTGCCGCCGTCGCCACCCTGGGCCTGACCGCCTGCGGCGGCGGTTCCGACAAGTCGTCGGCGCTGCCCACCGACCTCAAGTCGGTGACCATCGGCGTCTCCGACGGCGCCGAGCCGTATTGGCAGGTCTACAAGAAGGTCGTCAAGGACGAGACCGGCGTGGACGTGGAGCTGAAGAACTTCTCCGACTACAACCAGCCGAACCCGGCCCTGGACCAGAAGCAGCTGGATCTCAACGAGTTCCAGCACCTGCAGTACCTGGCGACGTACAACAGCAAGAACAACAAGAACCTGCAGCCGATCGGCGCGACGGCCGTGTACCCGCTGCCGCTGTACTCCACCAAGTACAAGTCCACCGATGAGATCCCCGCCGGTTCGCAGATCGCCATCCCCAATGACCCGACCAACCTGGCCCGGTCGCTGATTGTGCTGGAGACCGCCGGTCTGATCAAGGTCAAGGGCGGAGCCAACTCGACGTCGACCCCCGCCAACGTCGACACCGCAGCTTCCAAGGTCAAGGTCGTCACCGTCGACGCGAAGATGACGGCACAGAACCTGGATTCCTTGGCCGGTGCGATCGTGAACAACAACTTCGCCACCGCTGCCAAGCTCAGCAACGACGACATCATCGCCCAGGACGACCCGTCCGCGGACTCGACGAAGCCGTACATCAACGCGTTCGTCGCCCGTGACGAGGACAAGTCCAACCCGACACTGCTGAAGATCGCCAAGCTGTACCACGATCCCGAGGTCGTCAAGGCGATCAAGAAGGATCTCGGCGACGGCGGCGTCTTCAAGGAGAACTCCCCCGAGGATCTCCAGTCGGCGCTGAAGGTCATCGAGGACAACATGAAGGGTTCCAAGTAGTCCTCCGGAACCCTGCCGGCCACACCCGCTGCGGCTCCAGCACCCCCACTCCGGGTGCAGGGGCCGCAGCGGGTTTCGTGGGCCCCGAACCATCCATTGCGAGAAAGGACCTGCGGTGACTTCCATCGTCAGCTTCCGTGACGTTTCCAAGGCCTACCCCGGCCGCGGCGCCTCCAAGGGCAAGCCCGTCCACGCGCTCCGCGACGTCACCTTCGACGTCCAGAAGGGCTCCATCACCGGTGTCATCGGCTACTCCGGAGCCGGTAAATCCACCCTGGTCCGCCTGATCAACGCGCTCGAACTGCCGACCGGCGGCAGTCTCACGGTCAACGGCAACGAGCTCACCGGCATGGGCGAGAAGCAGCTGCGTGGCCTGCGCGGCGGCATCGGGATGATCTTCCAGCAGTTCAACCTGTTCAACTCCCGCACAGTGGCCAAGAACGTCGAGTACCCGCTCATCGTCGCCGGCTGGCCGAAGGCCCAGCGCGCCGACCGCGTCGCCGAACTGCTCGAGTTCGTCGGGATCTCCGACAAGGCACGCCAGTTCCCCAGCCAGCTCTCCGGCGGGCAGAAGCAGCGTGTGGGCATCGCCCGTGCCCTGGCAACCAACCCGGAGATCCTGCTCGCCGATGAGGCCACCAGCGCGCTCGATCCCGAGACGACCACCGAGGTTCTGGCCCTGCTGAAGCGGGTCAATGCAGAATTCGGCACCACCATCGTGGTGATCACCCATGAAATGCACGTCGTGCGCTCGATCTGCGACCACGTGGCGGTCATGGAACTGGGGTCTCTGCTGGAGCACGGGCCGGTCTACGACGTGTTCGCCTTCCCGAAGAACCCGGCGACGCAGAAGTTCATCAGCAGCACCATCGCCGACAAGCCATCCGCTGACACGGTGGCCCGGTTGCAGCAGCTGCACCCCGGCCGTCTGGTGAGCATCACCATCTCCGAGGCCGCAGGTTCCGGGCCCGGGGCCAACCAGCGGGAGATCTCCTCCCTGCTGGCCTCCCGGCCCTCCGTCCACGATTCGGTCGTCTACGGCTCCGTCACCGAGATCGCGCAACGGCCCTTCGGATCACTGACCTATGTCCTGGACGGGCCCGATGAGGACGTCGACGCCGTCGTCGAGGGCCTGTCGAAGATCACCACAGTCCAGCAGTGGCCCGCCGCGGTCGTTGCCGGCACCGACGACGAAGGAGCACGGCGATGATCGACTGGACCACCATGGGCCCACAGCTGGCCACCTCCATCCAGCAGACCCTGTTCATGGTCATCGTCACGATGATCATCGGCGGGATCCTCGGCTTGCTGATCGGCATCCTGCTCTATGCCACCCGTCCGGGGAACATCCTGCAGAACACGGTGCTGTTCAATGTGTTGAACTTCCTGATCAACATCGTGCGGCCGATCCCGTTCATCATCTTCATCTCGCTGGTGGGGCCGTGGACCTTGTCGGTCATCGGAACCTCGATCGGCACCGAGGCGGCCATCTTCCCGATGACGCTCATGACTGCCGTAGTACTCGGTCGCATTGTCGAGCAGAACCTCGTCGGCGTGGACCCCGGAGTGGTCGAGGCGGCCCGCGCCATGGGCTCGAGCCGCACCCGGGTACTCTTCGACGTCGTACTCCGTGAATCCCTGGCCCCGCTGGTGTTGGGCTACACGTTCATCTTCATCGGTGTCGTGGACATGTCCGCCGTCGCCGGATACATCGGCGGTGGCGGCCTGGGTGACCTGGCCATCACCTACGGCTACCAGCAGTTCAACTACGCGGTCACCCTGCTGGCGGTCGCGGTCATCGTGGTCATCGTCCAGCTGGCCCAGTTGCTGGGCAACTTCCTGGCCAAGCGCATGATGCACCGCTAGTCGACCACCCATAAAAGCGGTGCTTCCCCTGCTGGGGAAGCACCGCTTTCTTGTCCCCGGGGGCTCCCGGGGTGGGGCCTCTAGGCCTGGGGCTGCGCTGCGGCCGCGGCCTGGGCCGCGGCGGGCAGGGCCCCGATGATGCGCTCCATGGCGGCGTCATCATGGGCTGCGGAGAGGAACCACGCCTCGAACACGCTGGGCGGCAGGTAGACACCGGAATCGAGCATGGAGTGGAAGAACGGTGCGTAGCGGAAGGCCTCCTGGCCCTGCGCCTGGGCGTAGTCATGGACCCCGGTGGCCGAGGTTCCGAAGGCCACGGAGAAGAGGTTCCCCGCCGTCTGGATGGAGTGGTCCACCCCGGCGGCGTCGAAGGCCCGGGTCACCGCGGCCTGCAGTTCGGTGCTGCGGGCATCGATGTGGCTGTAGACCTCGGCCGTGGCGTGGGTGAGCGTGGCGATGCCGGCGGCCATGGCCACGGGGTTCCCGGAAAGGGTTCCCGCCTGGTACACGGGGCCGAGGGGGGCCAGGTAGTCCATCACCTCGGCGCGTCCACCCAGGGCAGCGGTGGGCAACCCACCGCCGATGACCTTCCCGAAGGTGAACAGATCCGGAGTCCAGCCTTCGTTCGCGCCGGTCAGTCCCCAGTATCCTGCGGGGCCGGTGCGGAAGCCGGTGAGTACCTCGTCGAGGATCAGCAGCGAGCCGTGCGCGGAGGTGATCCGGGACAAGGCGGCATTGAAACCGTCGGCCGGGGTGACCACTCCCATGTTCGCCGGGGCTGCCTCGGTGATGACCGCTGCGATGCGGGAACCGTGTTCGGCGAAGGCTGCCTCGACGGCGGCAACGTCGTTGTAGGGCAGGACGAGCGTCTCGGCGGCGGTGGCAGCGGTGACTCCTGCGGAGCCGGGCAGGGCCAGGGTGGCCAGACCGGAGCCGGCGGCGGCCAGGAGCCCGTCGAGGTGACCGTGGTAGCAGCCGGCGAACTTCACGATCAGGTCCCGGCCGGTGAAGCCGCGGGCCAGCCGGACGGCGGTCATGGTGGCTTCGGTCCCGGTGGAGACCATGCGGATGCGCTCAACGGCAGGCACCCGGCCGGCCACCAGCTGGGCCAGGCCGGCTTCGTCGGGGGTGGAGGCGCCGAAGGACAGCCCCCGGTCCACGGCGGCGTGGACGGCTTCCTGGACGGCGGGATGCTTGTGGCCGAGCAGTGCCGGGCCCCAGGAGCAGACGAGGTCGACATAGTCGTTGCCGTCGGCGTCGGTGAGGTGCGCTCCCTCGGCTCCCACGATGAAGGGCGGGACGCCGCCGACGGAACCGAAGGCGCGCACCGGGGAGTTCACTCCCCCGGGCATCAGGCCGCGGGCGGTGTCGAAGAGTTCCTGCGAGGTGGTCATGGTTACTTTCCTTCCTTCAGCCAGCCGGCAAGTTCGGCGGCCCAATAGGTCAAGACGGTGTCGGCGCCGGCGCGGCGGATGGAGAGCACCGATTCGGTGATGGCGGCGCGGCGGTCGATCCAGCCGTTTCCTGCCGCGGCCTCGATCATCGCGTATTCACCGGAGATCTGGTAGGCGGATACGGGCACCGGTGACATGGCGGCCACGTCGGCCAGGATGTCCAGGTAGCTCATGGCCGGCTTGACCATGATCAGATCTGCCCCCTCCTCCAGGTCGAGTTCGACCTCGTGGATGGCCTCGCGGCGGTTGGCGGCGTCCATCTGGTAGGTGCGGCGGTCGCCGGAAAGCTGCGAGTCGACGGCTTCACGGAAGGGGCCGTAGAACGCCGAGGCGTATTTGGCGGCGTAGGCCAGCACGGGGATGTCCTCGAATCCTGCGGCGTCCAGGGCCTGGCGGATGACGGCGATCTGGCCGTCCATCATGCCCGAGGGGGCGACCATGTGGGACCCGGCACGCGCCTGGGCGACGCCCATCTTCGCGTAGATCTCCAGGGTGGCGTCGTTGTCGACCCGTCCATCGGCGTCCAGGACGCCGCAGTGGCCGTGGTCGGTGAACTCATCGAGGCAGAGGTCCGACATGATGACGAGCTCGTCCCCGACCTCGGCGCGCACGTCGGCGATCGCCTGGTTGAGCACGCCCTGCGGGTCCAGTCCGGCGCTGCCGGTCGCGTCCCGGTGGGCGGGGATGCCGAAGAGCATCAGGCCGCCCAGCCCCAGTTCGACGGCCTCGGCCGCTGCACGCTTGAGCGAATCGGTGGTGTGCTGCACGACGCCGGGCATGGACTCGATGGGCCGGGGCTCGGTGAGGCCCTCGCGGATGAACGCGGGCAGGATCAGGTGGCGGGGGGCCAGATCGATTTCGGCGACCAGGCGTCGCATGGCCGCGGTGGTGCGCAACCGGCGGGGCCGGTGGGTGGGGAAAGACATGGTGGCCTTCGACTTTCTGCCGCAGGGGGCAATCGGGGGATGGTTTCGGTGGGGGAGGGGGCGGTCAGCCGACGCCGGGCGGGGCTGGGTGCAGGGCCCGTTGCCAGGCGTCGGCGAGGCCTGCCGGGGAGGGCACGGCGGCGATGCCCGCCGGTTCCCATCCGTTGGAGCGGAGTTCGGTGGCGGTCGGGTCCCCGATGGCCACCGCCATCAGGTCAGGTGGTGGCGACCCGGCCAGGGCCAGGTAGCGGCGCACGATGCTCGGGGAGGTGAACAACACGACGTCGATTCCCGGCGGCGCGCCGTGGGCGGCGGCCAGGTCCGCGGGCAGCAGATCGGGGCCGGGGGTGCCGGCCGCCGGGTCCGCCAGGGCCCGGCCCGGTGCTGCCGGGGCATCGACGGTGCGATACGCGGTGGCGATCACGGGATCGATCCCCCACGCCCCCAGCCCTTCGGCCAGGGTCGGTGAGGCGATGTCCGCTTGGGGCATGAACACCACACTCCCCGGGGTGGGGCGGAGCGCGGTGGGCCATTCGGCCAGCATGCCGCGGGCCGAATGGTCGTGGGCGGGGACGACGTCGACCCGGAGTCCCGCTGCCCGGCATGCTGCCGCGGTGGCTTCCCCCACGACGGCGACACGGGTGCCTGGGGCTACCGGCAGGGAGGTATCTCCGGCGCTCATCAGCCCCCGGGCCGCGGCCCGCCGGGCCAGGGCCAGCAGGGTGGTGCGCGAGGTGATGACCAGCCATTCGAATCCGCCGTCGGCCAGGCGTTGCACCCCGTCGTCGAGCGCGCTGGTGTCCTCGGGGAGCTCGAAGTCGATCACCGGGCAAAGCACGGTCGCCGCTCCCCGGTGGGCGAGCTCGGCAATGGTGGGCGCGGCCCGGTCCGCGCTGCGCAGCAGCAGCGCGGTCCGTCCGGCCAGCGGTGGGCTTTGGGGCACCTAGAGTCCTGCCAGCTCCGCGGCACCGGCGTCGAGCAGTTCCTCGGCCAACCGGACGCCGAGTTCGCGCGCTCCGTCGGTGCCGGGGGTCCGAGCCGTGGCGCTGCGGCGCAACGTGCTGCTTCCGTCCGGGGCGCAGACAACGCTGGTCAGCACCAGTGAACCGTCGATCTCCCGGGCCAGCGCGCCGATGGGTGCGGCGCAGCCTGCCTCGAGGCGGCCGAGCAACGCGCGTTCGGCGGTGATGGCCAGCCGGGTGGGCACGTCGTCGAGCACCTGCAGGGCCTCGTCCACCGCGGCGTTGCCGGTTCCGCCGGTGCGTACCTCAACGGCCAGGGATCCCTGCCCGGGGGCGGGCAGCATGATCTCCGGGTCCAGGTATTCGGTGATGTGCCCGGCGAGTCCGAGGCGTTCGAGCCCCGCAGCTGCCAGCACGACGGCGTCGAGGTCGCCGTGGACGCCACGGCCCACGCCGCCGTCGTCTTCAGGGCGTGCCGAACCGGCGACCCGGCCCAGCCGGGTGCCGACGTTGCCGCGGATGTCCACGATCTGCAGGTCGGGCCGGGCGGCCTTCAACTGGGCGCCGCGACGCGGGGACCCGGTGCCGACCTTCGAGCCGTCCGGCAGCTCGTCCAGCCGCAGCCCGTCGCGCGCGCACAGTGCGTCACGGACGTCGACGCGTGCGGGGGTGGCCGCGATGACCAGGCCCTCGGGCTGGGTCGTGGGCAGGTCCTTGAGCGAGTGGACGGCGACGTCGCAGCCGGCGTCGAGCAGCGACAGGCGCAGGGCGGCGGCGAAGACGCCGGTGCCGCCGAGCTGGGAGAGCGGCCCGCTGGTCACATCCCCTTCGGTCTTGACCCGGACCAGCTCGTAGCCGGCGCCGCTGGTGGCCGCCAGCGCGTCGGCCACGGTCGTCGTCTGGGTCATGGCCAGCGCGGAACCGCGCGTGCCCACCCGGAAGCCGGCAGCCGTCGTCGTGCCTTTATCCAGGGTGCTCATGGTGCAGGGACCCCGACCTCGGAGTCGACCGCCGCGATGGTGGGTTTCACCGTGCCGTCGCGCATCACCTTGGCGCAGCAGTTCGGGCGGCAGACATCAAACCACGGGCCCAGGTCCACCTCGGAGGCGCGGCCGGCCAGCAGGGGCTTCCCGTCGGGACCGGCGATGCGCTCGGAGACCAGGTCCACGATGCCGCTCACGAACTTCGCGTGGGTGCCGGGAGTGGGGACACGATTGAACGCCAGGCCGAGCTCGGCGCAGGTGTCCTTCGCCTCGGTGTCCAGGTCCCAGAGGACCTCCATGTGGTCGGAGACGAAACCGATGGGGACCACGACGACGCCGCCGGTGCCCTGCTGGTGGTATTCGGCCAGGGCGTCGTTGATGTCCGGTTCCAGCCACGGCACGTGCGGGGCGCCGGAACGGGACTGGAAGACCAGCGAGTGCTGCAGGCCGGCGGCCTCGGGCACCTGGGCGAGGATGGCCCGGCCGACCGCCAGGTGCTGGGCCGAGTACACGTCGGTGTCCAGCGACGCTGCCACATCGCGGGGCCCTGCGGCCTCCGCGTCGGAGGTCGGGATGGAGTGGGTGACGAACACGATCCGCACCGGCGCATCCGGGGTGCCGGCTGCGGCGAGCTGGGAGCGCACATCGGCCAGCCCGGCGGAGACGCCCTCGGCGAAGGGGTCCACGAAGCCGGGGTGGTCGAAGTACTGGCGGACCTTGTCGACCTCCAGCTTTCCCTCCAGCCCGGTCTCGCGCAGGGCGACGCCGAGGTCCTCGCGGTACTGCCGGCAACTGGAATAGGAGGAGTAGGCGCTGGTGGAGAACATGAGCACCCGGCGGTGTCCGGCGTCGTGCATTTGCTGCAGGGTGGACGGGATGTAGGGCTCCCAGTTGCGGTTGCCCCAGTACACGGGGACCTCGATGCCGCGGTCGGCCAGCTCGGCCTCCAGGGAGGCCTTCAGCGCGCGGTTCTGGGCGTTGATGGGGCTGATGCCGCCGTTGGCGCGGTAGTGGGTGGCGACCTCTTCGAGGCGCTCGTCCGGGATGCCGCGGCCGCGGGTGACGTTGCGCAGGAACGGGATGACGTCCTCCTGGCCCTCGGGCCCGCCGAAGGATGCCAGCAGGATGGCGTCGTAGGGCTTGGGGGCCATCCTCCCGGAGGCGTCGTAGCCCTCGCGGGGGTCGAAGGTGTGCCCGGCGCCGCTCATCGGAGCACCTCGGCGACCTGCGCGGACTCGATGCGCTTGCCGGTGTAGAACGGGATCTCCTCGCGCACATGGTTGCGGGCCTCGGTGTAGCGCAGGTGGCGCATCAGATCCACCAGGTCGATCAGGTTCGGGGCCTCCAGGCCCAGGATCCATTCCCAGTCCCCCAGCGCGAAGGACGCGACGGTGTTGGCCTGGACCTGCGGGAAGTCACGGCCCAGCATGCCGTGGTCGCGCAGCATCTTGCCGCGTTCGGCGCCGTCGAGCAGGTACCACTCGTAGGAGCGCACGAACGGGTAGACGCACAGCCACTGCTCGGGCGACTTGCCCAGGGCGAACGACGGCGCATGGTTCTTGGTGAACTCGGCATCGCGGTGCACGCCCATGGCGGAGAAGACGATGGAGGTCTCGGCGAAAAGGTAGGTCCTGCGGATCTTGCGCACTGCTTCCTGCAGGTCATCGGGCTGCGGGCCGTGCAGCCAGACCATGATGTCCGCGTCGTGGCGCATGGCGGAGACGTCGTAGGTGCCGCGCAGCACGACGCCGCTGGCGGCCAGCTCGGCGACCAGTGAGTCGAAGGCCTCCACGCCTTCGCTGCGGTCCAGGTCGGAGTCGCGCTTGAACACGGTCCACAGGGTATAGAAGAGCTCTTCCTCCGCGGCGTCAGACGTGCTGGTCTCGGGGGTGGAAGGTGCTTGGCTCACGGTGTGGCCTCAACTTTCTGCTGCTGGATATTTCGTGGGGGTCAGGGGTGCCAACCGCGTCAACTGGCGGTGATGGCGGTACGGGAACGGGTGTCGGCGACGACGGAGGCGAGTCCGGTTCCGGCAAGCCAGGCGCCGACGACCTCCAGGCCCGGGTGGTGGGCGACTGCCGCGCGGAAGGCGGTCACCCGGTCGCGGTGGCCGGTGGTGGCGAAGGGCAGTGCCGCATCGTGGCGCACCACATCCCAGCCGACGACGTCGGCCTCCGTCAGTGCGATGCCGAGCAGTGCCGAGGCGTCGGCGATGGCCATATCCCGCAACGTGGGCTCATCGGCGGGCACCGCATCGGGACCGTCGGAGAGCCTGCCGTAGGACAGGCGCAGCACGTGGGTGCCGGGGCCCGCCTCGTCGGCGAGCCACTGCCATTTGGCGGTGCCGTGGGTGAGCGCCTTGGCGGTGACGCCGGGAGTACCGGGGGCCACCAGCAGGCCGGTCCCGCGGGGGGCCTCGTCGAGTTCGGGCTGGTCCACCACGAGCGTCACCAGGGCGATCCCGTGGCCGGTCGACGGACGCAGTGCCGCGGCGTCGGGCAGCACTGAGGCCAGCAGGTCCACGGCTGCGGGTCCCGGGGTGGCGATGACCAGCCGGTCGGCCTGCTCACGGGAGGCGTGCCCCTCGACGAGCACCTGCCATCCGTCGTCGTCGCCTGCGGCTGCTTCGACGCTGGCGACCCGGGAGCCGGGGTGCAGGCCGACGCCGGCATCCTCCAGCTCGGCCGCCAGGGCGGTGACCAGGCGGTGCATGCCGCCGGTGAGGCCGCCAACGGCGCTTCCTGCCGGCGCGGAGGCCTTCAGCGAGGCGACGCCCCGGGCCAGTGAATGGTGTGCGGCCATGGCGGCCCGCAGTCCCGGGGCGACGGTGTCGGCATCCAGGGTGGAGGGATCCGCCGAGTGGACGCCGGCGACGATCGGGGTGACCAGGTGGTCCAGGACCGCCTGGCCCATGCGGGCCTGGACCAGTTCGCCCAGGCTGATGGGTTCGGTGGCTTGCCGGCGGGTCACCGGCATGGCCAGGTCCGCGGCTGCCCGGACCGAGCCGGCGGTGCCGATGACGGCCTTGACGTCTTCGGCGCGCGGGTCCGCCGGGATGCCCAGGACGGCGGTGGCGGGCATGGCCTGGGCGCGGGCCACCGGTTTCCGTCCCGCCGCGGCGGGCGCGTGGTACAGCCAGGAGCCGCCGGCGTGCGGGCTGGTGATCGACTCACCGAGTCCCAGCTCGGTGGCCAGGTCGGCAACGGCAGTGTTCCGCACGGCGAAGGACTCGGCCCCGGCGTCCAGGATGAGCCCGGCGACCTCGTGGGAGCCGACACAGCCGCCGAAGTGCGCGGATGCCTCGTAGACGTCGACGCGGTGGCCAGTCAGTGACAGCTCGCGGGCGGCCACCAGTCCGGCGATCCCGCCCCCGACGACGATGGCCCGCGGCGCCGCGGTGTCCGGGGTGGAGCCGCTTGCCTGTGCTGCCTGCGTCATCCGGTCGTCCTTTCCGCGGTGCCGTGCGGCATCCGTCCCGTCCATTATGGTGGTCCGCCCTGTGAGCCCGGTGCGAACGTGGTTCACGTGGTTCAGCGGGCCGCCGGGGGCACCGAGTGGACCAGTTCGACCAACCGGGTCAGGACCTGGGGGTCGGTGTCCGGGGGAACTCCGTGCCCCAGGTTCACCACGTGGCCCGGCGCCTCGTCGCCCGAGGCCAGGACGGCACGGACATGCTCCTCCAGGACCTCCCAGGGGGCGGCCAGCAGGGCCGGGTCGATGTTGCCCTGCAGCACCGAGCTGCCGCCGAGGCGGCGGTTGGCCTCGGCCAGTGGCAGCCGGTAGTCGACACCGACCACGTCGGCGCCGGCGTCGCGCATGGCCGGGAGCAGTTCCCCGGTGCCGGTGCCGAAGTGCACCAGGGGCACGCCCAGGTCCTTGACGCTGGCCAGTGCGCGGGTGGAGGCGGGCGCCACGAACCGCTGGTAGTCGGCGAGGGAGAGGCTGCCGGCCCACGAGTCGAAGAGCTGTCCGGCGCTGGCACCTGCCTCGAGCTGGGCCCGCAGGAACGCCCCGGAGGCCTCGGCAGCCCAGTCGGCCAACGCCTGCCAGGTGTCCGGATCGGTGTGCATCATCCGGCGCGGTCCCAGGTGGTCGCGAGATGGCTTGCCCTCGACCATGTAGGCGGCGACCGTGAACGGTGCCCCGGCAAAACCGATCAGCGGGGTGCTGCCCAGTTCATCGACCGTAAGCGCCACGGCCTCGCGGATGGGATCCAGTGCGGCGTCGGTGAGGCGGGGCAGCCGGGCCACGTCGGCAGCGGTGCGCACGGCCTCCCCCAGCACGGGTCCGACACCGGGCACGATGTCCACGTCCACCCCGGCAAGCTTGAGCGGGATGACGATGTCGGAGAAGAAGATGGCGGCGTCCACGCCGTGGCGGCGGACCGGCTGCAGGGTGATCTCGGAGGCCATCTCCGGGCGCAGGCACGATTCGAGCATGTTGGTGCCCTCGCGCAGCTTGCGGTATTCGGGCAGCGACCTGCCCGCCTGTCGCATGAACCAGACCGGCCGTCGGCTCGGGACACCGCCGCGGTATGCGGTGATCAGGTCGGATGTGGAGGTACGGCCATCCATCAACGGGTGGCTAGCGCTCAAGGTCATGCTCCGATTCTGCCAAGTCCGCGTCACCAACCGTTAATCCTCGGTGGGTCCGGCGGCGATTCGTGGCCAACGACACGTTCTACAAAACGTCGAAAAGCCGTTTCCGCCCACCATTCCGGGGGTTTTGGGGCAGCAACTTAGGTCAGCCTCGCTGCCATATGACCCCGGGGGAAGTTATGATGGGGGACATTGTGGTCTTCTTAGCACTCGTCGCCTCCCATTCAGATATCGACCTCGAGACGGTGGCACGGCTTAGCGCCGGCGCCGACGGGGTCGCTTCCGCTGTGCTCGATGGCACCACCCCGGTCTCCGGCGCGGTCGTGCTGTCCACCTGCAACCGGTACGAGGTCTACTGCGAGGCCCCGAACGAGGCGGAGATCCCCGCGGCCCGCCAGGCAGTGATCGAAAAGATCTCCGCGGCATCGGGGCTGCCCGAGGACCAGGTCTCCCAGGCCTTGGAATCCAAGACGGAGCACGACGCCGTCTCCCACCTCTTCGCCGTCGGCGCCGGTCTCGACTCGGCAGTGATCGGTGAACGCGAGATCGCCGGCCAGGTCCGCCGCGCCCTCATCGACGCCCAGGCCACCGGCACCGCCTCCGGCGCACTGGTCCGTCTCTTCCAAACTGCTTCACGCACCGCCAAGGATGTCGGGACCCGCACGGCACTGGGCGGTCGCGGTCTCTCGATCGTTTCGGTTGCCCTGGACCTGTCCGAGGACATCTCCGGCACCACGTCCTGGGCCGGACGCAATGTCGTGGTCTTCGGCACCGGGGCCTACGCCGGGGCCACGATGGCCCGCCTGAAGGAGCGCGGCGCCACCAACATCTTCGTGTACTCGGCCTCCGGGCGTGCCGACGCCTTCGTGGCTTCCCGCGGCGGGACGGCAGTCGATGACGATTCGCTGGATCTGGTGCTGCGCGAAGCCGACGTGCTGATCGGCTGCAGCGGTGGCGGCGTACGCATCGACGCCGCCGAGCTGGAATCGTTGAACCGCGGCGGCCGCCCCCTGGTCGCCATCGACCTGGCCCTGACCCACGACGTCGATCCCGATGTGGCCACGCTCGAGGGCGTGGAGCTGATCACCTTGGAATCGGTGCGCATGGCGGCCCCTGCCGAACAGTCCCAGGCGCTGTCCGAGGCCAGTGCGATCGTCGGGGATGCCGCCGAACAGTTCGCCGGTGCCCAGCGCCAGCGCTCGGCGGATGCGGCCATCGTGGCCCTGCGCCGTCACACCCAGCACGTGCTGGAGACCGAGGTGGAGAAGGTCAGGGCCCAGCACGGGTGCACCGCTGCCGCCGAGGAAGTCGAATTCGCCATGCGTCGGATGATGCGCCAGCTGCTGCATGTCCCCACCGTGCGGGCACGCGAGCTGGCCGCCGAGGGGCGCCAGGGGGACGTCGAGGAGGCACTCTCCACGCTCTTCGGCATCGAACTGGCCGCACCGGCCGCCACCCCCGCCGAGCCTGCTGCCCCCGCAGCCGGGACAGTGCAGCAGGGCAACGACGCACCAGCGTCCTGCCCCGTCCAACGCGGGGCCTGACCCGCGCCGGGTCCTAGTACATCGGCTTGTCGGGTTCCACCTGCTGGACCCATGCGGCAATGCCGCCCTCCAGATGCCTGACGTTGGTGTACCCCTGGTCCAGCAGATACCCGAGCACCTCGCCCGATCTGCCGCCCGACTTGCAATGCAGGATCAGTTCACGATCCCGCGGTAGTTCGATGTCGCCGCCCAGCAGCTGTCCGCGGGGCGCCAACTCGGCACCGTCGATGGCCACGATCTCCGCCTCCCCCGCCTCGCGGACGTCCACGAGCAGGAAGTCGCGGTTCCCCGCGGCCCGCTGCGCCAAGAGGTCCCGCAGACCCGCGGCGTCGATGGTCGGCACGTCGCGCTCCACCGACGGGGCCACTCCGCAGAAGGCCGGGTAGTCCTGCAGCAGCTCGGACGGCTGCACGGTTTCCGGGTCGGGGCGCAACCGGATTTCGCGCCAGGTCATGGCCAGCGCATCGAGGATGAGTACCCGGCCCAGCAAGGTCTCCCCGATGCCGGTGATCAGCTTGATCGCCTCGGCCGCCATGACCGAACCGATCTGGGCACACAGCACCCCGAAGACCCCGCCTTCGGCACACGACGGGACCGTACCGGCCGGCGGCGCCTCGGGATAGAGATCGCGATACGTGGGCCCCTGGCCATTCCAGAACACGCTGACCTGCCCGTCGAAGCGCAGAATCGAGCCCCAGACGTACGGTTTTCCCAGGATCGCCGCGGCGTCGTTGACCAGGTACCGGGTGGCGAAGTTGTCCGTCCCGTCCAGGATGAGGTCGTAGCCGGAAAAGATCTCCAGCGCGTTGGCGCTGCCCAGGTGTTCCGCATGGAGCACGACGTCGGTGAACGGGTTGATCTCGGCCAGGGACTCACGGGCGGACTCGCCCTTGCCCTGCCCCAGGTTGGACATCCCATGGATGACCTGGCGTTGCAGGTTGGATACCTCCACCGTGTCGTCCTCGACGACGCCGATGGTGCCCACCCCGGCCGCCGCCAGGTAGAGCAGCGCGGGGGAACCCAGCCCGCCGGCTCCGATCACCAACACCCTGGCGTTCTTCAGCCGGCGCTGCCCCGCCATCCCGACCTCGGGGATGATGATGTGCCGGGAATAACGCTGGAGTTCTTCGGGGCCCAGCTCCGCTCCCGGTTCAACGAGGGGACCGGGGCGTTGTGCTGTCGCTTCCTGCATGGATCCAGCCTAGTCCCGCAGGAGCAGTACCCATGGGTAGAATGGGCATCGTCCGGCACGACGACGGCGTCCCGGCGGAGAGGCAGGCAGTGGAGAGCAGTTCAGAACATTCGCAGCGGACCCCGCGGATGCCGCGGGACCAACGCCGGCGGCAGCTGCTCAGGGCAGCCCACCAGGTGTTCGTCGCCCACGGCTACCACGGTGCCGCCATGGACGAGATCGCCGAAGTCGCCATGGTCAGCAAACCGGTCCTCTACCAGCATTTCCCGGGCAAGCGCGAGCTCTATCTGGCCCTCCTGGACGAGCACCTGGAGGACCTGACCGGCCGGCTGCTCGGGGCGATCGCCTCGACCAATGACAACAAGCTCAGGGTCCAGGCGACCATCCGCGAATTCTTCGGCTTCATCGCCAGCGACAGCCAGGCACACCGGCTGGTCTTCGAATCCGATCTCATGCATGATCCGGCCGTCAGTTCGCGACTCGAGACGTTCAACGCCCGGTTTGCCGATGCCATCGCGGGGGTCATCTCGGAGGACACCGGGCTGAGCCAGGCCCAGGCGGTCCTGCTGGGACGTGCCATGTCCGGCATGGCCCAGGTGGCGGCGCGCTATTGGCTCGAGTTGGAGGGCGAGGTCGACCTCGACGAGGCCAGCGAGCTGGTGTCCCGTTTAGCTTGGCGCGGAATCGGTCGGTTCCCCAAGGAAGCCTGACGTAGATTGTTGTCTGACGTAGACCGGCGCCGCCAACCGGCGCCCACCGACTGATAGAGGAGCCACCATGGACGTGCGCATCGGAATCCAGAATGTTGCCCGCGAGGTTGTCATCGAATCCGCCGAGACGGCGGAGCAGGTCACCCAGACCGTTCGCGACGCCATCAGCGGATCCACTGACCTGGTCCTCACCGACTCGAAGGGCCGCCAGATCATCATTCCTGCCGGTGTCATCGGATATGTGGAGATCGGCGCCGAAGAGCAGCGCCGCGTCGGTTTCGCCGCCCAGGCCTGACCAGTCCGGCACCTTTCGGCCGGTCCCGACGCACGCGTCGGGGCCGGCCGTTTGCGCAGGTGGGGGCGGTAGCACCGAAACGCCCCTCCTCGGGGTCAGCCGGCCGGCATGTGCCCGATCTCCGTGCACACGCGCACCCGGTTGCCCTCCGGATCGGTGTACATGCTGAAGGAAGGGTGCCGCGCACCGTCCCCTTCGCCCGCGGAAGAGCGGATGCGTTCACGCTCGGCGTCCAGGGAGCTCAGGGGTATATGGCGGTCCAGGTGGAACCGGTTCCCCGATGGAGTATCGGTGACCTGGAACCAGATCGTCGGGTTCCTGCCTTCTGGATCCACGAGGTCGCCGTTCTCCGCCGCCCGATAGCCCAGGGCCCGCGACCAGAACCCGGCGATCCGTGAGGGATCGTGCGTGTCGAGGCACAGCTCCACGGTGGTATGCCGGTGCGGTTCGGCGTGTCCCCCGCAGCGTTGGGCTGCGGCGGAGGCGGCGGCGGCAAGGCGGGTGTCCTTCGCCGTGACCTTTCGCCCGGCGTCGTGCGAGGAGACACCCAGGAACACGGTGTCGTAGCGCCATTCAAGGTCGGGGTGGTGGTTTTGCTCCTCGGCGAGCGCGCCCACTGCTGCGATGAAGCCAACCGCCGCTGCCGAAGTCTCGAAGGCATAGGCGGTGACCAGCGCCCCCACGCGGTAGCGCCAGTCGGGCAGCTGGGTCAGAGCGGTGACGATCTGGGTTCCCGTCAGGGCGGCGGGATCCGGGGACGTGGGCTCTTCGGGGGATGGAGCGGTCATGGTGCTCTCCTTCGTCTCCCTGCCCATGCTGCTTCCGGGAACCTAGGCGGTCAACCCCAGGGCGGCCATGCGTCGCGAGTGGTTCTCGACCAGCGTGCCGAACAACCGGGCCAGGCGTTCATCGCCCTCCCCGCCCGAGGAAGCGAAGAGCTGGTCCCAGCTCAGTCCACGTTCATTGATCCTGCGCGCCTGCGTCAACGCCTCCCCCAGCAGGCGCCGCCCCCACAGGGCCAGCCGCGACGCCAGGCGCGGGTCGTCGTCCAGGGCGGCCCGTAGCCGGTCGTGGAGCCATTTGTTCTGTTCGTCCAGGGCTTGCACCTCCTGGACCAGCGCCCGGGCTTCGGGGGCCAGCGCCCGGGCAATCGCCACGTAGAAGTCCCCGGAGACCGAGTCGATGACGTGGGCCTTCATGAGGGACTCGAACCAGTCCCCCGGCCGGGTGCGCTCGTGCAATGCATCGATGGAGGCCATGAATGGTTCCATGGCCGTCTCCGGGTCCTGGCCGTGCGCGGCGATGGCCGCGACCACCCGCTCGTAGTGTCCGAACTCGTGGACTGACAGCCGGGCCAATGCCTCGCGGTCTGCCAGCGTCGGAGAGAAGCGTGCATCGGAGGACAGGCGTTCGAATGCCGTCAGTTCCCGGTAGGCCATCAGCCCATAGAGAGCCAGTTCGGCACGGGTACGGGTCGCTTCGTCAAGGATCGGCGGCGGCAGCTCGGTCATGGATTCCACCCTACTCCGCTGGGACTTCACCCGGGGCGGGCACTGATTTCAGGCGCCGATGTGGTTAAGCTGGCCCTTGTGGTCCACAAACTCATTGACGTGAAGTCCAGCGCCCGCCAATCCCGGCTCGCGGCCGCGCTCGAAGGGCTGGCCGAAAAACTCGAGCTGCCCGATCAATACCCCCAGGACGCGCTGGCCGAGGCCCGGTCCGCCGTCGAGCATCCTCCCTCCCCCGGGAACGACCTGACCGACATCGACTTCGTGACCATCGACCCACCGACCTCGACCGATTTGGATCAGGCGGTGCATCTGGAACGGGACGGTGGGGGCTACACGGTCCGTTATGCCATCGCCGATGTCCCGTCCTTCGTGTCCCTCGGCGGCGCCTTGGATGCCGAGACACGCAGACGCGGGCAGACCCTCTACCTGCCCGGGCGACGCATTCCGCTGCATCCCGAAATCGTCAGCGAGGACGCCGGGTCCCTGTTGCCGGGCCAACGGCGCAGCGCCTACGTCTGGACGTTCCATCTGGATTCGACGGCCACAGTGCTGCGCACCGAATTGGTTCGGGCCGTGGTTTCCAGCCGGGAAAAGCTTGATTATGCCGGAGTCCAGGCCTCCCTCGACGACGGGACGGCTTCTGCCTCGTTGGCATTGCTCCGGGAAGTGGGCATCAAGCGCATCGATGCCGAACGCCTGCGCGGTGGCGCCAGCCTGCGCATCCCCGAGCAGGAAGTGGAGGTGGACGACGACGGCGTGTACCAGCTGGAGGCACGTGCTCCCCTGCCCGTGGAGGAATGGAACGCCCAGATCTCGTTGATGACGGGTATGGAGGCCGCCCGGATCATGCTCGAGGGAAAGATCGGGATCCTGCGCACGATGCCCACCCCCGACGAGCACAGTTCCACGGCCTTCCGCCGGGAAGCCGCGTCACTGGGCACCCCCTGGGAAGACGGCGTGCCCTACGGCGAATTCCTCAGGTCCCTGGACGTGACCCAACCGCGGCAGCTGGCCATCATGCACGCCGCGACCTCGCTGTTCCGGGGCGCGGGCTACACGGCATTCGACGGCGAGCTCCCACAGGAACGCATCCAGGCGGCCATTGCCGCCCCCTACGCCCACACCACCGCTCCCCTGCGCCGGCTGGTGGACCGTTTTGTGCTGGTCGTCTGCGAGCATCTGGTCCGTGGTGCCGCAGTCCCCGAGGGCATCCGCCAGGCGTTGCCCTTGCTGCCGGAGTTGATGCAGGCCTCCAACCAGGTGGCCGGCAACGTCGAACGGGCGGCCATCGACACCGTGGAGGCAGCGTTGCTCGTCGACCGGATCGGCGAGACCTTTGACGCGGTCACCCTCAATGGGGCCAGCCCGGAGCAGATCGCCGCGGCCCGGGAGAAGGGGAACACCCCGGGCGGACGGCTGCAGCTGCTTGACCCAGCAGTGAACGCCCGGTTCGAGGGAACCGCCGAGGCCGGAGAACGTGTCCGCGCCGAACTCATCGAAGCGGACATCGACCAGCGGACGGTCCTCTTCAGGATCCCGTGATCCCGCTGCCCTGTCCCCCGGGGCTGTGGCACGTCGTCTCAGATTCCTCCTCACGCGAGGGGGAATTCCGCCCTCCCCTCGGGAGCCGAGGAGGCCCTGGCCAGCGGACGCCGTGGGATCCTGCCGCCGAGCCGGGCCAGGCGTCCGGCACGCACTGCATGCCGGAAGGCCTCGGCCATCACCACGGGATCCGCAGCGCGGGTCACGGCAGTGGCCAACAGCACGGCGTCGCATCCCAGCTCCATGGCCAGTGCAGCATCCGAGGCCGTTCCGATCCCCGCGTCCAGCACCACGGGAACCGAGAGCCGTGCGGCGATGGTCTCGATGTTGTGCGGATTCAGGATTCCCAGCCCGGTGCCGATGGGCGCCCCCAGGGGCATGACAGCGGTGCAGCCGAGGTCCTCCAGGCGCCGGGCAGCCACCGGGTCGTCGTTGGTGTACGCAAAGACCTTGAATCCCTCCGCTACCAGCGTCTCGGCGGCGGCAAGCAGTTCCGGGATGTCGGGCAGCAACGATTCGTCATCGGCGATGACCTCGAGTTTCAGCCAGTCGGTCCCCAGCGCCTCGCGGGCCAACCGCGCGGTCAGGACTGCCTCCTGGGCTGTCTGGCACCCGGCGGTGTTGGGCAGGATCCTGATGCCCAGTCGGTGCAGCAAACCGAAGATCGACTCGTCGGCCGGTGCCGCCGCATGCCGTCGCATCGATACGGTGGTGATTTCAGTGCCGGAGGCCAGCAGCGCATGCTCCAGGACAGTGTGTCCCGGGGCTCCGCCGGTGCCGGTGATCAGCCGCGAGCCCAGCCGGACCCCATCGATGACCAAATCGTCATGGTGCATCGGTTCAGCCACCCTGCACCGCCGATAGGAGTTCGACCCGATCGCCCGGCACCAGCTCGGTCCGCGCCCAGGCCGAGCGAGGGATGACTTCTCCGTTGACTGCGACGGCAACCCCGCAGGCGCCAGCCGTCGTCGTGGAGTCCGGGCCGTGGGACGGGCCGGTCTCGCGGCGGACCAACTGCAACACGGTCATTTCGATGTGTCGTTGGGCCGAACCGTTGAGGACCAGCGTGGCGTCGTTGTCGGTCATGAGAATCTCCAGGGGTCGAAGGGCGAAGAGGGCCGTTGCTCTGGGACACGCGGGGGTGGGGCCCCGGAACCGTCACCCGCAGGCACGGCGAGCAGTCCGGAGACCGTTGCGGCAGCCGCGACGCTGAGCAACACCCCATGGCGGTGGAACCCGGTGGCGGCGATGAGTCCGGGGCAGATCCTCCCCAGCAGGGGCAGGTGATCCGGGGTGGCCGGACGGGCCCTGGCAGTGCTCTCGGCCAGTTCGAAGTGTCCGAGCGCCGGCATGACCCGCAACGCATCGCGCAGGAGGCGGTGGACGCCCTCGACTCCGACCCCGTCCTGCAGGTCTTCGCGTTCGGTGGCGCCGACCACGATCTCCCCGTCGGGACGCGGAACGATGTAGACGCCGTGCCCGGAGACCAGGGCCCGCACCGTTGTCCCCGTGGGCCGGGGTGAGACCGAGGTCCCCCGCAGCCGCAACACGTCTCCGTGCACCGGACGCACGGGCAGCCGCAACCCGGGAGCCAGTCCGGCGATGTCCTGCCGCAGCGCGGAGTACCCCGGTCGCCCGATCCCGGTTGCCACCACCACCTCATCGGCATCCACCCGCCCCTGCTCGCCGTCACGGCCGAGCTGGACCACCGGCCCGCGGTCCCCCGGGACGACTGCGGTCGCCGGCTTCCGCAGCACCCGCGCCCCGGGAGCTGCCTCCAGCGCCGCCAAGAGGGCGACGGCGGTGCGGCGCGGGTCCACGTGTGCCTCGCCGGGAACAGCGAAGGCCCCCGCCAGCCGTGGCGACAACAGGGGTTCCGCAACGCGGGCCGCAGTCGTTCCCAGTTCACCGATGTCCAGGCCGGCTGCACGTTGGGCGGTGGCCAGATCCGTCAGCGATTCCCGGTCGGCCGCATCGGCAGCGATGACCAGGGTGCCCCGCGCACTGAACCCGGTGTCCTGACCGCTCACTTCCTCCAAGTCGCGTGCCCACTTCGGCCAGCCGGCGGCAGCGGGCAGCGACAATTTCAGCAGGTGTTGTTCCTGGCGGTGGAATTCGGTGACGGCGGCGAGCATCCCGGCTGCGGCATGGGTCGCTCCGCCGGCGGGTTCCGGATCGATGAGGGTGACCTGGTGGCCGGTGCGGGCCAGCTCCCAGCCCACGGACAAGCCGATGATCCCGGCGCCCAGAACTGCACAATGCATGGTTTGCTGCCTTCCCTCCGCCGGCATGATCCGGATCAGGTGTATCGGTCGGCGCCTCGCCGCATCCTGTGCGGCAGCGCCCTCTCAGCCCGTTTGCGGGCTCCCGTGGTCTCGTCCCACCCTAGCCCACGCCGCGCGGTGAACCCGCGTCCGCCCGGCGGGCAGCACCCGGGGGGATAGACTGGTTCTGTAGACAAGGATGCCCGGTCGTACCAGACGCATTTTCTTGGCAGGAATTCCCAGCGAACCTGCACCTTTTGCGCGATCAGTCGCGCTCGTTAGCCCACGATCGGCTCCGCTGGACGTGCCGCTGCAGCGGTGGACTCCGCTCCCGGAATCGGGGGACGTTGAGCACACCGCGCCCCGGCGCCTAAACGAATGAGAATTCATTGAATACTGAGCAACAACTCACCGACGACACCGGAACCGAACAGCTCGAAGTTGACGGGACCCTGGCCACCGAAGACGCGCCGCATGAGATCCCCGAACAGACCTTCGCCGATTTCGGGGTCCGCGCCGACATCGTCGAGTCTCTCGCCGACGCCGGCATCATCCACCCGTTCCCGATCCAGGCCATGACCCTTCCGGTGGCACTGGGGGGTCACGACATCATCGGCCAGGCCAAAACCGGCACCGGCAAGACTTTCGGGTTCGGCATCCCCGCCTTGCAGCGGGTCATCGGTCCCGACGACGCCGATTACGACAAGCTCCCCACTCCGGGTGCGCCGCAGGCCCTGATTGTCGCCCCGACCCGCGAACTGGCCAACCAGGTCTCGGCCGATATCCAGAAGGCGGCGACCAAGCGCAATGCGCGCATCGCCACCATCTACGGCGGCCGGGCCTACGAACCACAAATCGAGCAGCTCACCGCCGGAGTGGAAATCGTCGTCGGCACCCCGGGCCGCCTGATCGATCTGCACAAGCAGAAGCACCTGAACCTGAAGAACATCCGCATCGTCGTACTCGACGAAGCGGACGAGATGTTGGATCTGGGCTTTCTCCCGGACGTGGAGACCCTGTTGGCCGCCATTCCCGCTGTCCACCAGACCATGTTGTTCTCGGCTACCATGCCCGGTGCCGTCGTTTCGATGGCCCGCCGCTACATGTCCCACCCCACCCACATCCGCGCAGCGGACCCCGAGGATGAGGGCATCACCAAGAAGGACATCCGCCAGGTCGTCTACCGCGCCCACCAGCTGGACAAGGACGAGGTCGTCGCCCGCGTCCTGCAAGCCGAAGGCCGTGGACGCACGATCATCTTCACCAAGACCAAGCGCTCGGCAGCCAAGCTTTCCGAGGAACTGATCGACCGCGGTTTCGCCGCTGGCGCGATCCACGGGGACCTCGGTCAAGGAGCACGTGAGCAGGCGTTGCGTGCCTTCCGCAATAACAAGGTCGACGTACTGGTCGCCACGGAGGTCGCGGCCCGCGGCATCGACGTGGAGGACGTCACCCACGTGATCAACCTGCAGTGTCCCGAGGACGAGAAGACCTACCTCCACCGGGTCGGCCGCACCGGCCGTGCCGGGAAGAAGGGCACCGCGATCACCTTCGTCGACTGGTCCGATGTCCCCCGCTGGGGCTTGATCAACAAGGCCCTCGGACTGGACCAGGCCGACCCTGTGGAAACCTACTCCTCCTCACCCCACCTGTACACCGATCTGGACATCCCTGCCGGGACCAAGGGTCGGCTGCCGCGCAACCAGCGCAAACTCCAGGGGCTTTCGGGCGAGAAGCTCGAAGACCTGGGCGAGACCGGAAAGCGTCCGAGCCAACGCGACGGCGGTCGTGACGGCGGTCGGGGCAGCGGATCCCGCGGCGGACGCGGCGAGGGTAGCGGCAGGGGCCGTCGGTCGGAGTCCGGCAGCGAAGGTGGCGGACGCCGCGGTCACGGCCATGGCCGTTCGGACCGTCCCAACCGCGAGGCAACCGGCGAAGTGAAGAGCCAACCGGCCGAGGCCTCGCCCACTGCTGCCGGCGACGAATCGGCCAGCCCCGCCCGCCGCCGTCGCTCACGCACACGTCGCCACCACGGCGAGGTCGCTAACCGACCCGAGTCAGAGTAGGTCTGATGGGCGCCAGCACGCCTGCACCTGAAGGGGATCCCGGACAGTCGTCCGGGGTCCCCTCGCCCGTGATGAAGGCCCCCACGTGGTCCCCCGACGGGCCCGACCTGGTCGTTCACGCGGACAACGCCGAATTCCTGACGACGCTACCCGACGGCGCATTCAGCCTGATCTACATCGACCCGCCGTTCAACACCGGTCGCAAGCAGGCCCGCCAACGCACCACAATGGTCCGTGCCGCCGACGGTGCCGGGGACCGGGTGGGATTCAAGGGCGCCAGTTACTCCACGATCCGCGGCACGCTGCACAGCTACGATGATGCCTTCGAGGACTACTGGGCTTTCCTCGAGCCCCGCCTGCTCGAAGCATGGCGGTTGCTGGCCGACGACGGTACGTTGTATCTGCATCTGGACTTTCGCGAGGTGCACTATGCGAAAGTGATGCTCGACGGGATCTTCGGCCGCGATTGCTTCCTGAATGAGATCATCTGGGCCTACGACTACGGAGCCCGGTCCAAAAGCCGGTGGCCGGCCAAACACGACAACATCTTGGTCTATGTCAAGAACCCTGCCGTCTACCACTTCAATTCGGAGGAAGTCGATCGGGAGCCCTATATGGCTCCTGGTCTGGTCACCGCGGAGAAAGCCGCACGCGGCAAGCTGCCCACCGATGTCTGGTGGCACACCATCGTTTCGCCGACTGGCAAGGAGAAGACCGGTTATCCGACGCAGAAGCCGCTGGGCATCCTGCGCCGGATCATCGCGGCCAGCAGCCGGCCCGGCGATTGGGTGCTGGATTTCTTCGCCGGTTCGGGAACCACCGGTGCCGCGGCCTCGCATCTGGGTCGTCGGTTCGTCTGTGTGGATGCCAATGCCCAGGCCATCGAGACGATGCGCTCCCGGCTACCGCAGGAGACGGTGTTCCTCCCGGAGTAGAGGCGTCACCGCGATCAGTGCCAGCGCTGCCTCCGAAAGAACAAGCCGTGTCCGGCGCATCGAAGGATGCGCCGGACACGGCTTATTCGTCTGCGTGCTGTTAGACCATCGTGCGGTGCTCACGACGGGCTTCGAGCCACTCGCGCAGGAACGCGCGGGTGATGACAAAGAGCGTGCCGGCCACGATGACGGGCCACATCAGCACATACAGGGTCAGGAAGATCGGTTCCATGTTCATCTCCTTCGGGGTTAGCGCTGCGTCACAGCGGTGTCAGCGACATCGGTGGTGGTCGGGTCGAAGTCCCCGACGGTGTCCTTGATTGTCGAGAAGTCGAAGTCCATCTTCGAACGCGCGGAAATCGCGAAGCAGACCACGGTTGAGACCGCATAGGCCACCAGGGAGCCGCTGAGCACTGCATAGTCATGCAGGTGCCCGAGGGCAAACGGTGCGGCCACGATGGCCGAGAGGATGCCCGCAATACGGGCGACGCGTCCCCCGAAGAACCCGAAGCACATCAGGCCAATGACCACGCCGATGCCCACGATGGAAATGACGTCCACGGTGAGGCCCCACAGCCCGTCGACGGGGATCCAGGAGAACCGCACGGGGATGAAGATCGCCAGTGCGGCAAGGACCGCCGCGACGAATGCCGTGTTGGTGACCTTGGACCAGTAGAAGCTCGCGATGACGGGGAAGACCAGGCAGCCCCAGAGCGCGCCGACGAAGACCAGCAGGTCCAGGATGTTCATCTGCCCACTGGCAAAGAACAGTCCGGCGCCGGTGGCAACGATCATCGTGATGCGGCCGATCAACAGCATGGTCTTCGGGTTGGCCTTGCCGCGTTTGGCGATGTTCTGCCCATAGATATCGGCCATCATGATCGAGGACAGTGCGCAGAGATCCGCGTCTGCCGTGGAGGACAACGCGCCGATGACCATGATCAGGAACAGGCACAGCAGTACCGGGCCGAGGTAGGTGGCAGCCATCTGTGGGATCAGGTTGTTCACGTCCCCACCGGTGGGGGTGATTCCCAGGTAGAGGGCCATGACTCCCAGCATGCCGATGCCGATGATCGTGGCACCGTAGCCGACGGTCGCGGTGATGAACGTCTTCTTGATGAGGTCCTCCCGCACGGCGAACAGCCGTTGGGCGATGGTCTGGTTGCCGATGGCGTAGGCCAGGACGGCTGCGATGTATGGGGCCCCCTGGTTCATGAAGGCGTCGGAGGAGAAGAAGTTCCCCTGCTGAGGCGTCAGGTTCGCGGCACCCTGGACAAACATGTCCGGCCCACCTGCGGCGAAGAAGACGACGGGGATGATGATCACCACGGCGCCGAGCATGGCCAGCACCTGGGCGAAGTCGGTCATGACCGAGGCCCGGAACCCGGACCAGAGCGAGTACAACAACGTACCCGCGGCCACGGCCAGGATGCCCTGCTGGAAGCTGAACGGCGAAAGCATGCCAATCAGGGCGCCGCCGGCGATGAAGTTGCTGGTGACGCTGATCAGGCTGCCGACGATGTTGGACCCGGCGAGCATCAGCTGGCTGGCGCGCCCATGGCGGGCATACATCACTTCAGCGAGGGTGTGCGCGCGGGGCGCTACCTTGCGGATGCGCTTGCCGAAGGGGTAGATGAACAAGATCATCAGCGCACCCCACAGTCCGTAGTGGATGGGACCCGAAATACCGTAGGCGTAGCCCGAGGTCGCCGAAGCGTACATCGAGGATGCCCAGATCCAGGTAGCCGTCATGCTGGCCGCGGAAATGCCGAAGCCGATCTTGTTGCCGGCCGTCATGTAGCCGTCGGCGTTTTCCTTTTTCTTGCCAATTCCGAGGGTCATGATGAACGTACCCCCATAAAAGAACACCAGCAGGGCGATGACCAACCATCCGCTCAACTGCTGGAGCTCCACACCGTTCGGTGCCATGGTGCTCCTCTACTCACAGGGCAGGCCACCGGATGCCTCCCATTGCCGCAGCGCGCCGACCCGTCGATTTCGGGCTCCATTGCCTGGCCGCTGCTAAGCGGGCTTGGTCCGGTGAGGACACATTCAGGGCGCGCATCCCATCCGGCACGCGTATCGGACCGGCTGGTCCGCATTCGGCGCAGTGCACGTGGCTACCCGGATCTCGGGTCCTGGCCACGCTGTCGGCAGGGGCCGACAAGTGGCCCGCTGTGGGATCGGGGGTCGACAAGACGCTTGGATCAACGCTCGACAAGTTGCCTCAGGCAACCCCCTACATTCGGTGACCTTATCAGTTACCGGCTGGCAATCACGCATTGGTGAAGCTTTCAACCAACCGTTAGATGGCAGGCACCCCGACCGGGGCGCTGCCGGTTCCCGCCTCCAGGATGCGGCGGAGCATGGCAGGATCCGTGCTGTTTTCACCCAGCCGGTTGGGCTTTCCGGCGCCGTGGTAGTCGCTCGAACCGGTGACGATCAGGCCGTGCCGGGCGGCGAGCCGGTGCAGGAAGGCCTTCCCCTCCGGTGAATTGTCGCGGTGGTCGATCTCCAGACCCAGCAGACCGGCGTCGATCATGTCGTCGAAGACCGGCGGTGCGACCACCCGCCCTCGCAGCTCGGCCATGGGGTGGGCGAACACCGGGACGCCGCCGGCGGCGCGGACCAGTTCAACGGCCCGCACAGGATCGACGGCGTAATGCCCGACGTAGTAGCGAGAGTGTGAGGTGAGCACCGTGGCGAAGGCCTCGCTGCGGTCCGAAACGACACCGGCAGCCACCAGGGCATCGGCGATATGAGGGCGGCCCAGTGTCGCTCCGGGCGTGGATTGCTCTGCCACGAGGTCCCACGTGATCGGGTAGTCCTCGGCGATGATCTCGACCATGTGCCGGGCCCTGTCGATCCTCGCTTCCCGGGCTTTGTTGATCTCCTCGAGCAGGTCGGCGTCGGCAGGGTCGTGCAGGTAGCTGAGCAGGTGGACGCTCTGGCCTTTCCCTGCCTTGCAGGAAATCTCCATCCCGGGAACCAGGCCGACCCCGTGCGCGAGCGCCGCCCCACTGGCTTCCAGCCACCCGGACGTCTGGTCGTGATCCGTCAACGCCACGACATCCAGGCCAGCAGCGGCTGCTGCCGCCATGAGTTCCGACGGTGTCTCGGTCCCATCGGAAATATTCGAGTGCGAATGCAGGTCGATCAGCATCCCGTCAGCATACCGGCGCCTTGGTGTATTGCCCCGGCTTTGAGACGATGGGACGGTGATAACTGATGCGAACAACACCCCCGGTAGCGATCAACCCCTCGAGGAGCGTGTGAACAACCGTTCGCAGCGTCCCTCCTCGCAGGCCTTCAAGGATTTCATGGGCTCCCAGTGGGCCCCCTCCACCCAGGCAACGTCCCCCGGCCCGGATGCCGTGGCACCGTATGCCGCAGCCCGACGTCGCGCCCTCTCGCTGCGGTTTCCCGGCGAACGACTGGTCATCCCGGCCGGCCCGCTGAAGGTCCGCTCGAACGACACGGACTACCGTTTCCGCCCCCACTCGGGGTTTGCCCACATGACTGGACTCGGCGTCGACCACGAGCCGGACGCCGTCCTGGTCCTGGAACCGGCCGAGGAGGGTACCGGCGACGACGGCGGCAACCACCGGGCCACCCTGTACTTCCGTCCGATGGCCGGACGCGATTCGGAGGAGTTCTACTCCGATGCACGCTCCGGTGAATTCTGGATCGGCACCCGGCCAACGTTGGCGGATCTGGAAGCGCGGCTGCTGCTGCCCACCGCGCACATGGACACCGAGCTGGAGGATGCGATCACCCGTGACGCCGGCGCAACGGAGTTCGGGGGGATGCGCATCCGCCTGCTGCGCGACGTCGATTTGAACTGCGACGCGCTGGTGGACACCTCGCGGATCAACACCGGTGTCGATCTGGAGGCTTCTGACCACCTCGACGCCGAACTGGCCGAGGCGCTCTCCGAACTGCGCCTGGTCAAGGACGACTGGGAGATCGAGCAGATGCGAGCTGCCGTCGAGGCGACGGTCAACGGCTTCCACGATGTCGTCGAGGAACTGCCCCGCGCCATCGAGCACAAGCGCGGCGAGCGGGTCGTGGAAGGCGCGTTCTTTGCCCGGGCGCGCGAGGAAGGCAACGACCTCGGGTACGACACCATTGCCGCATCGGGCAACAACGCCACGGTGCTCCACTGGATCCGCAATACCGGCCAGGTCAACACCGGGGATCTGATCCTGGTCGATGCCGGCGTCGAAGCCGATTCGCTTTACACCGCCGACATCACCCGGACCCTGCCGGTGAACGGCAAGTACTCCGACGTGCAGCGCAAGATCTACCAGGCCGTCCTGGACGCAGCCGACGCCGCCTTCGAGGTGGCGCGCCCGGGCCGCAAGTTCCGCGAGCTGCACGAGGCGGCGCTGAAGGTCCTGGCCGAGCGGCTGGACGACTGGGGCCTGCTGCCGGTTCCCCTGGACGAGGCCCTCGCCGCGGACGGGCAGCACCACCGCCGCTGGATGCCCCACGGCACCAGCCACCACTTGGGCCTGGACGTCCACGACTGCGCGCAGGCCAAACGCGAGCTCTACCTGGACGCCGTGCTGGAACCCGGCATGGTCTTCACGATCGAACCCGGCCTGTACTTCAAGTCCGAGGATCTGGCAGTTCCGGAGGAATACCGCGGCATCGGCGTCCGCCTGGAGGACGACGTGCTGGTGACCGCCGACGGGTGCGAGAACCTCAGCGCCGCACTGCCACGGACACCCGAGGACGTCGAGTCCTGGATGGCCGGGATCTACTCACCGACCGGCGAGTAGCGCCCGCGCCACCCCCGTCGGCCTGGCCCGCGTTTCAGCGGATGGCCGGTCCATGACGAGAGGCGTTGCAACCCCACGTGGTGGTGTTGCAACGCCTCTCGTTTTTTCGGTTCTCCCGGGGTCAGGGCTCCACGTGGTTGGCGTGGTGCTCGATGTGCAGGTCGACCCCACGGGTCTCCTTCACGAACGAGACGGCAGCCAGGGAGATGATCGAGATGACGACGATGTAGATGCCGATGCTCCATGAATGGCCGGTCTTCTCCAACAGCAGCGCGGCGATCAGCGGTGCAAAGGCACCACCGAGGATCGCACCCAGGGCATAGCCGATCGAGACACCCGAATAGCGCACTCGAGCCGGGAACATCTCCGCATACAGTGCCGACTGCGGCCCGTAGGAAAGTCCCAGGCCAATGGTGAGGACGAACAGTGCCACGAAGTACCAGAAGATGTTCGCCGTATCAATGAGGAACCACATGGGCACCGCCCACAAGGCCACCAGCGCGTAGCCGATTTGGAAGGTGCGGACGCGACCGATCTTGTCGGAGAGGATGCCCCCGTACAACGTGAAGATCAGCCAGCCGAAGGCCGACAACATGGTGGCCAGCAGGACCGGGCCGCGCTCCATCCCCAAGGTCTTGGACGCGTAGGTCGCGAAGAACGCGATCACCAGATACCCGGCGGCGTTGTTGGCGATGAAGATCAGCGCGGTGAGGATGACCTCGCGGGTGTTGTGCTTGAAGAGTTGGGCCAGCGGGGCGCTGGATTCCTTCTTGCGCTCCAGCAGGGCAGTGAAGACCGGGGACTCCTCGACCGAACGGCGGATGAGGTAGCCCACGACGATCAGCAGGATCGAGAGCAGGAACGGAACGCGCCAGCCCCAGGACAAGAAGGCCTCGTTGCCCAGGACAGTCGTGAGGATCCAGATGGTGAAAGTCGCCAGGATCATGCCGCAGGGCACGCCGATCTGAGGATACGCACCGAAGAAGCCACGGCGGTTGTCCGGGGCGTGCTCAACGGACATCAGTGCCGCACCGCCCCATTCACCGCCGGCGGAGAAGCCCTGCAACACACGCAGGATGATGAGCATGATCGCAGCCGCGCCACCGATCTGGGCGTGGGTGGGCAGGACACCGATCAGTGCGGTGGACAGCCCCATCATGATCAATGTGAAGACGAGCATCTTCTTGCGTCCGAGCTTGTCGCCCAGGTGCCCGGCAACGATGGCCCCGAGCGGACGGAACAAGAAGGAGATGCCGATGGACGCCCACGAAGCCAGCTGCGCACCGGTCTCCCCCAAGGGCGCGAAGAACAGCGGGCCAAGCACCAGGCCAGCAGCTTGGGCGTAGATGAAGAAGTCGTACCACTCGATGGTGGTGCCAACGAGGGTTCCGGCGAGGACCTTGCGTTCCTCGCGCCGGGAGGTGGCAGCCGGTGCTGCCGCTGAGTGGGACATGCTGGACTCCAAAATTCGGCGCCACAGGGCGCGCGGTGCGTTACCGACCAATCGGACGGTAATTGTGATCCAGCTCATCATAACCTGCCGCTCGTCAACTTCTCGTCAAATACGGCGACGCGTCGGGTGGCACCACGGCCGGCCGCGCCACCCCGCTCGAGGAGGGTCGGCGCATGGTTGCCCGGACGATGCTAGTGTTCTATATTCGAACTCATAGTTCCTTGGCAGAACACCCTGTCGGCACCAGAGGCCTTCTCCCCCCAGCGGATGCCTCCCGCACCTTACCGGAGGCAGTACCTCGTGACCGAACATGCACCGGGCAGTTCACCGGCCCAGACGTTGTCGCGTGGGCTCCGCGCCCTGGAGATCATCACCGACCGGCAGGATGCCCCGACGATCGCCGAACTGGCCGAGGAACTCGGCGTTCACCGCTCCATCGCCTACCGGATCCTGCGCACTTTGGAAGACCACTCACTGGTGCGCCGGGACGAGTCCGGACGCCTGCAGGGGGCTCCCGGGCTGGCAGCCTTGGCGCGAGGAGTCCAGCGGGATCTGCAATCGGCAGCCCTCCCGGAATTGACCATCCTGGCCAACGACCTGCAGATGAGTGCCTTCATCGTGGTGTGGGACCACGATGACTGCGTCACGCTGGTCACCGTGGAACCGCGGCAGGGGCACGCCACGGTGCTCCAACGTCCCGGCTCGCGCCACCCGCTCTCACGGGGCGCACCCGGCATAGCCATCCAGTCCACCATGACGCCCGCCGAGTGGGAACATGTCGCCCCGGGCCACCCCTGGCGCGACGAGGCGGCCCGGGCCGGCGACTGCGGCTACGCGACCAGCATCGATGAGGTCATCCCCGGCGTGACGTCCCTGGCGGCCCCCTTGCGCATCCCGGGACAAGACCCAGCCGCGTTGGCGGTGGTCTATGCCACGGCCACGCGGACCATCGACGTCGACGAGGTGGGGCGGCAGGTTTCGGCAGCTGCGGTGGCCGTCGAACGCGCCTTGGGTTCCTGATGCCGCTGGCGCTGGGCGGGACTCGGGCCTAGTCCGCCGCCGGCGTGCGTCGAAAGCGGCCCAGCACAAACATGCCGGCGCCGGAGACGAACAACAGCACCGCGGCACCTGCTGCGACGAGGAAGGCCCCGTGCGGCCCGACCAGATCGGCCAGGATTCCCGACAGGCCGTTGCCGATCGCGGTTCCCACGACGATCCCGCTGGCGAGCATGGTCATTACGGTTCCCATCCGACCCAGGGGTGCGACGTCTCCCCCGACGGTGAAGATCGTGACCATGATCGGGCCGATGGGCAGTCCGATCAGCAACAGGAATACCACCATGGAACCTATGGAATCGGGAACCTGAAGCAGCAGCGCCAAGGGGATCAGCAGCACTGCGCAGGCGGCCCAACGGACCGGTTGCGCCCAGCCGTGCGGCCAGAACGAGACCGAAAGCGCGGCCATCGCCGATGTCAGCCCGAGTGCAGCGTAGAGCAGACCGCCGGCGCTGGCGTTTCCGAAGATGCCGGCGAAGGACACTGCCCCGGCCGAGACCGAGCCGAACAGTGTTCCCATCCCGATCATGCCCAGCACGCACAGTCCCACGCGGACGATGCGCCCACGCACCCAGCCGGAGCCTGCGGCGGGCTCGCCGGTGGGGCGATGCGGTTGCACTGCCCGGCCAGTGGGGTGGACGGCAAAGACCGGCACGAGGGCGGCAGTCAACACCGCGGCCAGTGCCAGCGGCAGCCAGGGCGCGACCAGCGAGGCCAGCACGCCGACCAACGCCGGGCCCATGACGAAGGTCAATTCGTCGACGGTGCTCTCGTAGCTCAGTGCTGTTTCGAGTTCGCGGCGTCCGCGACGACGTCCCGCGGTCAACGCCATCCACCGCACGCGGGCCAACGGCCCCACCTGCGGGCAGGTCGCACCGGCCAGGAAGGCGATGACGATGACCAGGAGTGTGGGGACGCCAGCGATGAGGCCGGCTCCGGAGACGATGAGGCCGGCGACGATCAGGGCATGGGCCAAGGCGGCCGGGACCAGGACGAGGCGTTGCCCCCACCGGTCGGCCGAGTAGCCGAGCAGTGGAGCGCCGATGGCCGATCCAATGCCCACCGCGCCGGCGGCGACGCCGCCGCTGGCGTAGGAACCGGTGGCGGTGCTGATGAGGGTCAAGGTGCCGATGGTCAACATGGCCAACGGCAGCCGGGCGAAGAAGGCCAGCGGGAAGAATGCGGGTCCCGCCAATTCCAACAGGCCGCGGAAGTTCCCGCCGCCTGCAGCCTCGGAGCGCGGGTCTGCGTCGGAGGGTGAAGTCTGGGTGTTCATCTGGTTCAGGGTTCCTCGATAGCGCGCCCGTCCCAACCACCCGGAGCGCCCAACCCTGACACCGCTATTCTACCGGGTCGGCCATGACCACTTGGGCGGTGGAACCCGTGCGTTCCTTGCGGACGCGCAGTTGGGCCGGGATGCGCTGTTTCATCTCCGCGACGTGGCTGACCAGCCCCACGACCCGGCCACCGCGGCGTAGCCCATCCAGGGCGTCCATGACCATTTCGAGCGCCCCCTCGTCGAGGGACCCGAAGCCCTCGTCGACGAACAGCGTCTCGATATCGATTCCGCCTGACTGCTGCTGGATGACGTCGGCCAGTCCGAGGGCCAGGGCCAGCGAGGCCATGAAGGACTCGCCGCCGGACAGGGTTTGCGTGTCGCGTCGTTGTCCGGTCCAGGCGTCGAGGACGTTCAGGCCGAGCCCCGATTTGGCATTGCCCTTCGGGCTGTCGTCGTGGACCAGGGCGTAGCGTTCACCGGTCATGACCAGCAGGCGTTCGGTGGCTGCTGCAGCGACGGCCTCCAGCCGGGCGGCCAGCACGTAGGTGGACAGGGTCATCTTGAATCGGTTCTCCCCGCCTCCGCGGGCTAGCTCGGCGAGGGACTTCACCGTCTGGTAGCGCTGCAGCACGGTGCCCTGGGTGCCCTCCAACCGGCGCAAGCCCTCGCCGCGCTTCTCGAAGCGGCTGGCGTAGGAGCGCAGGACCGCGTCGCGTTGCAGCACCGCGTCACGGGCGGCAGCGGCCTCCGCCGCCGTCACGGACGCCTGGTCCAGCTGTTCCTGGTCCGGGGCACCGATCCCCCGCTCTGCTTCGGCGTGGGCCGTGGCCACCGCTTCGGTTCCCGCCAGGGTCTCGATCCGCACGCGTTCGGCGGCGAACCCCTCGACCTCGGCCTGCGCTGCGGTGCGGGTACCTGCGTCGAGGATGGCAGCGGACCAGGCCGCGTCGTCGTCGAACCCTGCAGCCGAGCGCTCGTCCTCCCACGTGTGTGCGGCGGAGGAGGCAGCGTCCCTGGCCTGGTCGAGACCCCGGGCGGCCTCGGCCAGACCCTCAAGGGCCTTCTGTGCTTCCAGGATGCGCCCGTGTCTGGCTTTCAGTGATTCCTCGCCGCCGCGCAAAGTGGCCAGCCGGGTTTCCACGGTGGCGACCTCGCTCGCCAGGTGCCCGATGCGTGAGGTCAGGACGGCCAGCGCCGCGGTTTCCTCCGTCGTGGTGGCGCGCAGTCGTTCACCTGCCGCGCTGGCCTCTGCCAGATCGGCACCGGCTCGCTCGGCGTCGCGGGCATCGGCAGTTGCCTCGTCCAGTTCCTTCTCGGCGGTGGCCAGTGCCGCGGCCGCTTCCTCGGCACTGGAGTCCCCCGCCTGGCCTGCGGCCTGGGAAGCTGCGGCGCGGGCATCGCGTAGGCGAACGGCCGCTGTTGCCTCCGCGGCCTCGCTGGACTGTGCGTGGTCGCGGGCGGCTTCCTCGTCTGCCTCCTCGATGAGGACGCCGTCGGTGACCGCGGCCGGCGCCGGATGCTCGGGGGAACCGCACACCAGGCACGGCTGGCCGGGAACCAGTTCGCGGGCCAGGGCTGCGGCGGCTTGGGCCAACCGCGTGCGCCCGAGCTCGAGAAGCCGTTCCCGATCCGCCAGCTGGCGGTCCTTCGCAACCACCCAGTCCGCGTGGGCTGCGGTGGCGATGGCCTCCGCCTCGGCACGAGCGGCCACCGCCCCGACCCGGAGCCTCGCGGCATCGCGTGCTGCCGTGAGCACCGGCACCCGTGTGGCGCTTCCGGCCAGGGCCTCCGCGCGCTCGCGCAGTCCGGGCAGCGAGGCCTCCACCCGCTCCTGTTCCGCACGGGCCTCATCATGCACAGCCGTGCGCCGGACATGATCCGCCCGCGCGGTGGCCAGCTCGGCGGTACGCTCGGCCAGCTCGGCCTCATCGGGCAGGGCAGCAGCCAGGACTGCTGCGTCACCGGTAGCCCGGGACGCGGCGTCCGCGGCGCGGGCCGCGAGGGCCCCCTCCCCCGACACGGGCGCTGCCCCGGCCTGCTCGTCGGGAGCCTGGGCCAGATAACTGGCGGCGAGTCCGTCAGCGGTTCCGTGGTGTGCGCTTTGAAGCGCGGCTTCGGCGGATTCCACCGCCTGGGTGGCACGGCGGCGCGCGGTGTCTGCCCCCGCGAGCCCGCCGGCCCGTGCGTCCAGGGCCAGCCGGGCCTCGACGTCCGCCACGTGTTCGGACCGTGCCGCGTGGGCGGCGCGCAAGGTCTGCAGTTCGGCCAGGGCACGGTGGCGTTCGGCCACCTCGGTGAGCGCCGTGGCCGCAGACCGTGCGGCGGCGGCCGCGGTGTCGGCTGCCGTCCGTTCGGCAGCAAGCCCCGTGGTGCGCTCCACCAGGCGTGCGGCGAGGAGCCCGAGCAGGCCATCGGTGTCGGTGTCCTCGGCGGTGAGTGCCTCGGGAACCGGGGCACCGTCGTCGTACAGGGAGGCCGTGCCGTCGTCGATGAGCTGGGCGATGGCTGTGGAACGCGAGCGTTCGGCGTCCTCTGCTGCAGTGCGGGCCGCGGTGAGTTCCTCGGCCAGCAGTGTCTCGACGCTGCCGTAGAGGCGGGTGTCGAAGAGCGTCTTGAGCAGTGATTCGCGTTCGCTGTCCTTGGCGCGCAGGAACGCGGCGAAGGCCCCCTGCGGGAGCATGGCCACCCGGGTGAATTCGTTCTTGCCCAGCCCGATGACCTCGAGCAGTTCGGCGGCGACCTCATCGTTGCGGGTGGAGCGTTCCCGCCAGCTGCCGTCCACGAATTCGCGGAGCCTGCTTTGGGCCTGCGCCGTCGTGGTCTTTCCCGCGCCCCTCTTGGAGGGACGCTGCCATTGCGGGGAGCGGCGGACCTCGAAACGGCGGCCACCGGTACTGAAGTCCAGCACGACTTCCGGTTCATCCGCCGGGCCGGCATGGTCGCTGCGCAGCGACTTGGACCCCTCGCGGGTGCCCGGCAGGCTGCCATAGAGCGCATAGCAGATGGCATCCAGGATGCTGGTCTTGCCGGCCCCGGTTTCGCCGTTGAGCAGGAAGAGGCCCGCGGCGGAGAGTTCGTCGAAGTCGATCGACTGGCGGTGGGCGAAGGGACCGAACGCAGCGACCTCCAGGTGGTGGATCCTCATCGGGCCCCCTGCGAACTCGTGGCCTCGGCGAGGATCCGGGCCAGCAGGGTGGCCTCCTGCTCCGAGGGCTGGCGTTGCCTGACGTGGTCGATGAACCCGGTGCAGACGTCCAAGGGGCTTTCGGCGGCGGCGAGCCGGTCGCGGTAGGTCCGTTCGACGTCGGCGGGGCGGCCCTCGGGTTCGAAATGAAGCACCAGGGTGCCGGGGAAGCGGGTGCGCAACCGTTCCATCGCCTGGGCCGGGCGGTCCCGGTCGGTCAGCGTGATCTGGCACCAGGCGTTTTCGGCGTCGGCCAGGGAGGCATCCGCCATCAGCTCCTCCAGTTGCCCGCGCAGCACGCGCAGCGACGTGGCTGCGGGCCAGTCGACCGCTTCGATGGAGGTGACGCCGTCGGCGGTGAGGTCCAGCAGCCAGGCGCCCTTGCGGTGGGTGGCCTCGGAGAACGAATAGGCGATCGGCGAGCCGGAGTAGCGGATGGTTTCGGCCAGCCGTTGCCGGCCGTGCAGGTGCCCCAGGGCTGCGTAGTCCACGTCGCCGAACTCCTCGATGGGCACGATGTCCAGACCGCCGATGCTCAACTCGCGTTCGGAGTCACTGGACTGGCCGCTGGCCGCGAAGACGTGGGCCATGACCAGGGAGCGGACCGGGCCGGTGGCCTCCGCGCGACGGGTCGCCAGCTCGGTCCGGACCCGGTCCATTGCCGCGCGGATCACCGGCTGGTGGCCGGGTGCCTCGACGCCGAGGGTATCGGCGACCATCCGTGGTTCCAGGTACGGCAGGCCGTAGACCGCCAGGGTGAAGTCGCCGCCGTCGAGCAGGATGGGGGTGTCCAGATCCGCGACCTGGGTGCGCAGGTGCAGCCCGGCGCGTTCGAGCAGGCGGGAGCCGAATCCCAGCCGCAACGCCGAATCGTGGTTGCCGCTGGTGGCGATCACGGTGGCGCCGGCGGCGCGCAGCCGCACGATGGCGTCATCGAACAGCGTGACGGCATCGACGGAGGGCAGCGCCCGGTCATACACGTCTCCGGCGATGAGGACCACCTCGACGCGTTCGGTGGTGACCGTTTCAAGCAGGGCGTCGATGAAGCCGCGTTGGGCCTCCATCAGGCCGGCGCCGTGGAAGGACCGGCCCAGGTGCCAGTCGGAGGTGTGCAGGATCCGCATGAACCCAGACTATCGAGCGTGGCCGACAGATCGGGACGGGCCGGCCAGGCTGTGGATCGCCGCCTCCCGGGTGGGCCGTCCGCCGGCGGGGGCCTCGGTAGACTGTTCCGGTGACTTCACCCCAGCACGACCTCGAGCCCCGCCCCGAATATGCCGACCGCGTCGGCGCCATCCTGCAGGCCACCGCCGACGGTGCTGCGGCCGCCCGTCCGACCCCGGCCCCGGGACCGGGTGAGACGGAGACCCTGCAACTGTTCCTGCTGGACGGCCTGCTCGAGGCAGTGGAGTGGGCCAACGACGGGGTATCCGCCGACGAGGCGGCGTGCATGTGGCTGGCCGGGCTGCGCTGGTTCAAGGCGGCCACCGGTTCCTTCCCGGCTGGATCGCCCGAGCCGCTCCCCCGCTGGATCGACCACGTGCTGGATTCCGCGGGCCCCCTGGCCCCCGCCGACCCGCAGAACCTGGTGGCGCTGGCCCGGCCGGAGATGGCCAGCACCGGCCGCCCCGCCTTCCCCTCCGCCGACGGCCCCGGGGTCCTGCCCCGGGCCGCCGCCATGGCCCTGCTGCCCCGGGTCGATGAGGACATGACGGCCCGGCTGTCCACCGACGCCGCAGCCCTGACCCACGGCTCCCCCGCCGCACACCGTGCTGCCGGGCTGGCCGGCCGGGCGGTGCGTGCCGGACTCGATCTGGGGGCGCAGGCACCGGCGCGCTGGACGGAGCTGCTCCAGGAGACAGGGAACGACGACGGCGCTGCCCTGGGAGCGCTGCGCGCGGCCCTTGCTGCGGCACTGGACCAGCTCGCCGCCGGCGAGGCGGGCCAGGAGCCGGCCACCGCCGTCGTCCAGCGTCTGGGCCGGGACGTGGATCCGGATACTGCAGGCTACGCCGCTGCCCTGGTGGCCTCGGCCGTGGGGTACCGGCGTGGCGAACACCCTGGGCCGTCCGCCACGGGAGCGGTGATCGAGCAGATGCACCACCGCTGGGTCACGGCAGTGTTGGGCACCGCCCCGTCAGTCCCGTAGGCCCCGGGCGCGGATGCGGCGCCGGGTCTAGGCGCTGGCGGGCCAGAAGCCGCCGACCAGTTGCAGGAATTCGCCTTCGGTCAGCAGGGCGACCTCGCGGCCCTGTTCGCGCAGGCGCAGCGCATGGCGCACCTTGCTGGTCTGGCGGGAGGTGTGCAGGTTGGCCGGGGTGAAACCGTCGCCGACCACCAGCACCGTGGTGGCCCGGGTGACCCGGCTGGCGCAGAACGCGCCGACCTCCGCCGCGCGCTGCTTGGCGTCCGGCCGGGTGATGGCCAGGTTGCCGCTGAACACCACGGTCTCCCCGCACAGCGGGTGGGACGGATCCGCGTCCGGGTTGGGGATCGGGTTTTCGCCCTCGGTGGGCCAGCCACCGGCCCACTGCGGCTGCGCGGGGACCAATTGGCCGGAAGCGCGATGGGATTGGGCCGTCTCCGTGGCCTTGGACAACCCGTCGCCCGGCACGTAGGCCTCGGCGCGGCCCATGGCCACCCGGGTGGCGGTTGCGGCCGCCGACACCGAATCGGCGGCGTGCCGGTGACCCACATCGATCATGATCGAAGCGCAGGCGCGGGCATCGGCCAGGGCGTCGTGGTGGTTGGTCATCGGCGCGCCGGCTGCCTCGGCGACGAAGGGCAGCGAGTAGGACTCCAGCGAATACGTCTTGCGGGCCAGTTTGACGGTGCAGGCGAAATCGTAGGCCGGGCCGGCCAGTTCGGAGACCTCCAAGGCGGAGCGGATGACGCCCAGGTCGAAGGCTGCGTTGTGGGCCACGAGGGTATCGGATCCGATGAACGCTGCCAGCGGGGCGAAGAGCTCACCGAAGCGGGGCGCGCGGGCCACCATGTCGGCGGTGATGCCGTGGATCTGCACGTTGCGCGGATCGAAGTGGTCGAAGCCGGCGGGCGGGCGCATCAGCCACTGGGTCTCCTCGACGATCACCCCGTCGCGGACCCGGCTCAGACCGACCGAGCAGGCCGACCCCCGGAATCCATTGGCCGTCTCGAAGTCGATCGCCGTAAAGTCCAAAGCCACCCACCCATACTACCGGCGCGGCGTGGTGCCGGGCGCAGCTGGGAATCTGCCCACACTTTGACGCCGGGTGCGGCATCGGGCGGTTTCGGGGAGGTCCGCCGGTAAGCTGGGCAGGTGATACTTGACGCCCTGAGCCCGGCCCTGGACGCCGCAACCCTCCTGAAACCCCAGATGGCCGGCCTGCTGCCGGACTTCCTGAACCCCGATGTCTTCCTGCGCGATCCGGCGCTGGCCCCCTGGATCATCCTGCTGGTGTGCGGGATCGTGTTCGCCGAGACCGGCCTGCTGGTCGGTTTCTTCCTGCCCGGCGATTCGATGCTGTTCACCGCCGGGTTGCTGGTGGCCACCGGGGCGATCGACGTGAACCTGTGGTTGTTCGCGCTGTGCGTCTTCGTGGCGGCCTTCGCCGGCGACCAGACCGGATACCTGATCGGGCGCAAGGCCGGCCCTGCGGTCTTCAACAAACCGGATTCGCGGTTCTTCAAGAAGGAATACGTCGACAAGGCCCACGAGTTCTTCGAACGCTTCGGCGGGCGGGCGGTCATCCTGGCCCGGTTCGTGCCGATCGTGCGCACGTTCGTGCCCGTCATCGCCGGCGTCGCCAAGATGCACTACGCCACGTTCATCAGCTTCAACCTCATCGGTGCCCTGCTGTGGGGCGTCGGGGTGACCCTGCTGGGCCACTGGCTCGGCCAGTACGAATGGGTCGGCAACAACATCGACATCATCTTCGTGGTCATCGTGCTGGTCTCGGTGTTGCCCATCGTCTTCGAACTGCTCAAGGCCCGTCGCAAGCCGGCCGCCAAGAAGTAGCCGCACGGGAGAACACCACGCCCCCTGGTCCGATGACGGACCAGGGGGCGTGGTGCATCAGGTCACCTAGTGGTTTCGCAGGACCTCGACGAGGTGGGGCATCAACGCCCGGAAGGCCTGGCCGCGGTGGCTGATGGCGTTCTTCGCCTCGCTGGTCAGCTCGGCGCAGCTGAGTTCGGTTCCCTCGGGCTGCAGGATCGGGTCGTAACCGAAACCACCCGCCCCCCGCGGGGCCGTCAGCAAGGTTCCGGCCAGCCGCCCCAGCTCGACCCGTTCGGTGCCATCGGGCAACGCCAGGGCAGCGGCGCAGACGAACGAGGCGCCCCGGTGCCCGGCGTCGATGTCTCCCAGTTGGGCCAGCAGCAGTTCCAGGTTCTCCTGGTCATCGCCATGGCGCCCGGCCCAGCGGGCGGAGAAGATGCCCGGGGCGCCACCGAGGACGTCCACGGCAAGCCCCGAGTCGTCGGCGATCGACGGCAGCCCGGTGGACTGGGCGACGGCGTGGGCCTTCAGCAACGCGTTGGCTTCGAAGGTCACCCCGGTTTCGCGCACATCCGGGGCGCCCACGGCCCCCGCGTCGACGACCTGCGTGTCCACGTCCAGGCCGGGGACCTGCCCGCGCAGCAGTTCGCGCAGTTCGCGCAGCTTGCCCTGGTTGTGGGTGGCCAGGACCAGCCGGGGTTCGGCCGTCGTCACTTGCCGAGGGTTTCGCGCTGGATGACGGCCAGCTCGGACGTGCCGGAGAGTGCCAGATCCAGCAGGGCGTCGAGTTCGTCGCGCTTGAACGGGGCGCCCTCCGCGGTGCCCTGGACCTCGACGAAGTCGCCGCTTCCGGTGACCACGACGTTCATGTCGGTTTCGGCGCGCACATCCTCCACGTAGGGCAGGTCCAGCATCGGGGTGCCGTCGATGATGCCCACGGAGATCGCCGAGACGCTGTCGGTGAGCACCGTGGCCTTGGCGGGGATGAGCTTCTCGCCCTGGGCCCAAGCGATCGCGTCGGCGAGGGCCACGTAGGCGCCGGTGATCGCCGCGGTGCGGGTTCCGCCGTCGGCCTGGAGGACGTCGCAGTCCAGCACGATGGTGTTCTCGCCCAGCGCCTTGGTGTCGATGACCGAACGCAGGGAGCGTCCGATGAGGCGGGAGATCTCGTGGGTGCGACCACCGATCTTGCCCTTGACCGATTCGCGGCTGTTGCGGGTGTTGGTGGCCCGGGGCAGCATGGCGTATTCGGCGGTGACCCAGCCGGTTCCCTCGCCCTTCAGCCAGCGCGGAACCCCGGCGGTGAACGATGCGGTGCACAACACGCGGGTGTTGCCGAATTCGATCAGGGCCGAACCCTCGGCCTGGCGGGACCACCCGCGGGTGATGGAAATGGGCCGCAGTTCTGCGGTGCCGCGCCCGTCGGCGCGCTGGACGGAGGATGTGTTCGAACCAGTAGTCATGCCTTCCAGTCTAGGGTCCGAGGACGGCGGGCACCGAACCGGGAACGGCTCCGCCAACCTCTGGTCCGCGCCGCCTGACCGGCGTGGCGTTTCGACCCCCGGTCGGCACACGCCGGCGGACCCGACGAGTCCAGGGGACTGCGGCCATGCCCGGAATACTACGGATGGACCATGTGGGGATCACCGTCGTCAGTCTGGAAGCCGCGGTCGTCTTCTTCACCGGTCTGGGCCCGGAGGGCATCATCGTTTCCCTGGCCGAACGACTGGGCTGAGCGGACCAAGGCCCGCGGCTCAGCCGCGGGTGGGGTCCCGCGGGACCGGCCGGACCTTGGGCTCGCCGAGCCGGTCGCCGGACCACACGCCGTAGGTGACCCCCGAGACCGCGATGGCCAATCCGCCGTCGTACGTGGTCTTGGCCTCGTCGACGACGGTGTTGATGTCGGTCCAGACGGGGATGTGGGTCAGTAGCAGGCGCTTCGCCTCGGCGGCGGTGGCCATCTCGCCGGCGCGCTTGCCGGTCAGGTGCACTCCGTCGATGGCGTCGTCGCGCCCCTCCTCGAAGGCCGCTTCGCAGAGGAACATGTCGGCGTCGCGCGCCGCCTCCACGAGCCCCTCACAGGTGTCGGTGTCCCCCGAGTAGGCCAGCACTGAGGTGCGTACCGACCCGTCCTGCAGGGTCTCGGTGGCTTCCACGCGCAGGGCATAGGCCTCCTCGACGGGGTGCCGCACCGGGATCGCGGAGACGGTGAAGGGGCCCAGCTTCACGGGGGCGCGGGGCACCCAGTGGTTGAAGTCGAAGTCCTCGTGCATGCCCGGTTGCAGTTCCAGGCCGTAGGCGGTGGCCATCCGGTCGGCGGTGGCCGCGGGGCCCCAGACGGTGATGCGGTCACGGTTCCAGCCGTTCGGGTTCCAGTGCACTGCCACGTGGAGACCGCACAGGTCCATGCAGTGGTCAGGGTGCAGGTGGGACAGGAAGATCGCGTCGATGTCCTCCAGGTCCATGTAGCGCTGCAACACGCCCAGTGAGCCGCTGCCCAGGTCCAGCAGGATCCGCCAGGTGCGTTCGCCGTCGTGCGCGGTGACCAGATAGCAGGAGGCCGGCGACCCGGGGCCGGGGAACGAGCCCGAGCAGCCGATGATGGTCATCTTCATGGCCGGCTCCCCGCGTCGATCCGGTCCACGCGAGGGATCTCGCCGGTGGGGTGGATGGTGCCGCCGTGGGAGATGTGCCGGACCCCCTGGACCTCGGGGCCGAGGAAGCGGCGGGCCAGGACCTCGAAGGATGCGGCGTCGCCGGTGGACATGAATTCGTGGTTGCCCGGTTCCCCGGTGCCACTGGCAATGCCATGGCGCATCAAGGCACCATAGACGTCCTTCGCGGTCTCCTCGGCGCTGGAAACCAGCGTCACCCCGTCGCCCATGACGTAGGAGATCACGCCGGTGAGCAGCGGGTAGTGGGTGCAGCCCAACACCAGGGTGTCCACGCCGGCGTCCTTGAGCGGGGCCAGATACTGTTCGGCGGTGCGCAGCAGTTCCTCGCCGGACGTGATGCCCTTTTCCACGAATTCGACGAACCGCGGGCAGGCGGCCCCGGTGATCTGCAGGTGGGGGGCCGCGGCAAAGGCGTCCTGGTAGGCCCGCGAGCCGATGGTGGCCTCGGTGCCGATGACACCGACGCGCCCGTTGCGGGTCGCCGCGACCGCCCGGCGGACCGCGGGCAGGATGACTTCGACGACGGGGATCCCGTAGCGCGCGGTGTAGCGTTCCCGGGCGTCGCGCAGCACCGCGGCGGAGGCGGAGTTGCAGGCGATGACCAGCAGCTTCACCCCGGCGTCGACCAGTTCGTCCATGACGCCCAGGGCGTTGGCCCGGACCTGGGCAATCGGCAACGGGCCGTACGGGCTGTTCGCGGTGTCCCCGACGTAGAGCGTGGATTCATGGGGCAACTGGTCGATGATGGCGCGCGAGACGGTCAGGCCCCCGACGCCGGAGTCGAAGATCCCCAGGGGTGCCGTGCGTTCGCGGGCGGCGCGGCGATCCGCCGACGCGGCGTCCCCGGGCTGCGTGGGTGGGTGGCTGTTCATGATCTACCGACCATACTGCCTACGGGGCCGCCGCGGCAGCAGCCAAACGCGAATATGGCCCACGTCACAAGTCCCCGAGCAGCGCCTGCATCAGGGTCTCCTGCAACCAGGTGACGAAGTTGTAGACCAGCGCCAGGTACTCGTCGACGTCGGCGACATCGCGGGCATCGGTCATGTCGCCGATGCGCGCGGCATCGGCCTCGGTGCGCAGGTCCAGCCGCTCGGCCAGCACCAGGCGCACATCGTTCAACGCCTGGGCGAACTGGTTCGCTGACGCGGTGTCGAAGGCCAGGTTCCCGGTTTCCATGGCCAGGGCCGCTGCCTTGAGGTTGCCGGTCTTCGTCTCGCGCAATGAGGTTTCCGTCAGCCTCCGGTACTCCAGCGAGGCCTCGGGGTCATCGTGGACTGCATCGGGCAACAGCCGGCGTTCGGCGGCATCTGCGGGAGCGGCGAATCCGGCGGCGTGGGTGCGGGGATCCATGCCGACCATGGCCCAGAGCGGGTCGACCTCCCCGCCCGGGGCCTCGCCGTCGTCCTCGGGGGACAGGACCTGGGCAACGTCCTGGAACAGGCCGCGCAGCAGGTCGCGTTCGGTGGCATCCAGCCGGGCGGTGAAGCCGCGGGGCGTGGACTTGAAGGCTCGTGCCACGCGCTCAGCCCTGGTCCGCGCGCTGGAACGTGGCCCAGAGCCCATAGGCGTGCATGGCGGCGACGTCGGCTTCGATCTTCTCCAGCGATCCGGTGGACACCACGGAACGTCCCTGCTCATGGACTTCCATCATCAGCGTGTCCGCCTTGGCCTGGGTGTAGCCGAAGTGGCTGCGGAAGACGTAGCTGACGTAGCTCATCAGGTTCACGGGGTCGTTCCAGACCAGCAGGACGTACGGGATGTCCAGGTCCAGCCGTTCGGAAGTCTCGCCGCGGGGCAGGACGTCGGTGGCAGTGGTCATGACAGGCATGCCTTCATTCTACGGCGCAGGGAACGCCCCGGCGGATAGAGTGTGGTGCGGGCCGCAGCCGGGCGGTCCGCGCCCGATCAATCCGAGGAGTCCCCCCAGCCATGTGGCAGCAGCCGACCTCGCTCTTTACCGACCACTACGAGCTGACCATGCTCCAGGCGTCCCTGCACTCGGGGGCCGCGCACCGCCGCTCGGTGTTCGAGGCCTTTGCCCGCCGCCTGCCCGACGGCCGCCGCTACGGCGTGGTCGCCGGCACCGGACGCATCCTGGAGGGGCTGGAGCACTTCCGGTTCGGCACCGACCAGCTGGACTTCCTCGCGGACCGCAACGTCGTGGACGACACCACGCTGGAGTACCTCGCCGGATACCGCTTCTCCGGCGACATCCGCGGGTATGCCGAGGGCGACCTCTACTTCCCCAACTCCCCCATCCTCACGGTGGAGTCCACCTTCGCCGAGGCCTGCATCCTGGAGACCTATGTCCTCTCGGTGCTCAACCACGATTCGGCGATCGCCTCGGCGGCCTCGCGCATGACCGCCGCAGCGGGCAGCCGCCCCTGCATCGAGATGGGTTCACGCCGCACCCAGGAGCATTCGGCGGTCGCCGCCGCCCGGGCCGCGGTGATCGCCGGGTTCCAAAGCACCTCCAACCTCGAGGCGGGGCTGCACTACGGGGTGAAGACCGTCGGCACCGCAGCCCACTCCTTCACCCTGCTGCACGACTCCGAACGCGCGGCCTTCGAGGCCCAGGTGGCCTCCATGGGGACCGGGACCGCCTTGCTGGTGGACACCTACGACGTGGAGCAGGGGGTGCGCACCGCCGTTGAGGTGGCCGGCCCCGAGTTGGGTGCCGTCCGGCTGGACTCCGGTGACCTGATCGACCAGGCCCGGTGGGTCCGGCGCCTGCTGGACGAACTGGGCAACCACAACACCCGCATCATGGTCACCTCCGACCTGGACGAGCACGCCATTGCGGCGCTGGCCTCTGCCCCGGTGGATTCCTACGGCGTGGGCACCGCCCTGGTCACGGGTTCCGGTGCTCCGACCGCCTCGATGGTCTACAAGCTGGTCTCCCATGAGGGCGACGACGGCGAATTCCGCGATGTGGCCAAGGCGGCGAAGAACAAGGTCAGCGTCGGCGGGCGCAAGTACGCCCTGCGCCGGCTCAACGAGCGGGGCCGGGCCACAGCAGAGGTCGTCGGCATCGGCGAACGCCCCGCCGCCGACGGCAACGACCGCGAACTGCTGGTCGATTTCGTCTCCGGCGGCGAGGTGTTGCCCGGATTCACCGGACACGCGGGGTTGGAGCGTGCGACGCAGCGCCACCGCGATAGCGTGAAGGAGATGCCGGGCCTCTCCAAGCGGTTGCAGCGTGGCGAGCCGGTGATCCCCACGGAATTCGTGGACCACGTCTAGGAGGACACGCAGCCTATGGAAACCGCCCTGATCATCGTCGATGTGCAGAACGACTTCTGCGAGGGCGGCTCTCTGGGCGTCTCGGGAGGTGCGGAAACCGCGGCCGCCATCACCGCCTACCTGCGCGACAACGGCTGGAAATATGCAGCCGTGCTCGCGACCCAGGACTGGCACATCGACCCCGGCGAGCACTTCTCCACCGAACCCGATTACCTTGATTCCTGGCCGGTGCACTGCGTGGCGGGAACCGACGGCGCCGAACTCCACCCCGGTCTGGCACCCATCCTCAAGGCCGGTGCCATCACTGCCACGTTCCGCAAGGGACGCTACGAGGCCGCCTACTCGGGTTTCGAGGCGGTGCTGTCAGACCCCGCTTCAGATGCCCCGGGAACGACGGCGGATGCCATCGAATCGCAGGACGGCACCTCGGGTGAATCCCTGGGCGAATGGCTGAACACGCGCCGTATCCACGCCGTGGACATCGTCGGCATCGCCACCGATTTCTGCGTCCGGGCCACCGCGCTGGATGCGGTGCGGGCACGCCTGGACACCACGGTGCTCCCCCGGCTGACGGCGGCGGTGCACCGGGCCACGGTTCCCACGGTGCTCGAGGAGCTCCGCCGGGCCGGGATCACCATCGACGAGGACGCGTAGGGCGCCGCGTGGCCGCCTCCTTCACCTGCACCACCCGCAGCACCATGCCCCGCGACGAGCTCTTCGACCTGGCCCGCGACATCGATGCCCACACTGCATCACTGGCCCACTCCCGCGAACGGGCAGTTGCCGGGGTGACGCACGGTCTGATCCAGGTCGGGCAAGAGGTCACCTGGCGGGCCTGGCACTTTGGGCTACCGCTGCGCATGACCAGCCGGATCACGCAGATGGATGCACCCCACCGCTTCGTCGATGAACAGGTCAAGGGGCCGTTCGCGTCGTTCCGTCACGTCCATGACTTCGACTCCGCGGCAGGCGTGACCACGATGACGGACCACGTGGACTTCACCGCCCCCTTCGGGCCCGTGGGCCGGCTCGTGGAGAAGATGATCCTGGCCCGGTATCTCCAACGGCTCATCGAGACCCGTAACGGCCACCTCGTGGAGCCCACCCGGGCCTGAGGTCCGCTCCCCTGCGCTGGACGCGGCACCGGGCAGCGATGAAGATGGTTCCAAGAGGTCCACCTCGATCGCACCAGGGCATGAGCCCCGGCCCTGACTCTCCGGAGACCCGATGAATACACCGTCACAGATCGAACCCCTCACTCGCGCGCACTCAGCCGTTGAACCGGTGGTCCGCGGCATCCACCCCGACCAATGGGACCGCCCCACACCGTGCACCGAGTGGAACGTTCGGGACATCCTCGGGCACCTCACCGGGTTGAACCTGGTGTTCGTCGCCCTGCTCGCCGGACAGGCCCCGCCGCCACGGGGCCAGGACCCCCTGGGTGACGACCCGATCGGCGCCTATCTGGCTTCCGCTGCCGCTCTGGAGGCCGCCTTCGGGCAACCAGGGGCCCTGGAACGGGTCTTCACCGGTCCGCTCGGAGACGCCACAGCGGCCGAGCGCCTGAAGATCAGGATCTACGATCTCCTCGCCCACGGATGGGATCTTGCCCAGGCCACCGGCCAACACTTCGAGGTTCCCGATGACGTCGCCGTGCCGGCATTGCAGTTCGCCCGCACCCAGCTCGGCGACGGGCCCCGCGCGCAGCGGTTCCAGGAGCCACAACCCGTCGCCGATGATGCGCCGGCCATCGACCGCCTCGTCGCCTTCCTGGGCCGGCCGCTCGACACGGCAACCCGGCCATGACGGGAACACGCGACGATCAGCTGTGGGTCCACGCCCATGCCGAACGTCTGGCGCTGGCCGAGGACCTCACCGGCCCCATGCCCCACCAATGGCTCCACGACACGCTGTGCGGCGGGTGGAACGTCGAGGAGGTCCTCGCCCATCTCACCGCCGCTGCCAGCCTGAACCAGTGGCGGTGGATGCGCAGCATGCTCGCCGCCCGGTTCAGGCCTGAGGTCCACAACCGGCGCCACATGCAGGAATACCGCGGCATCACGCCCGCTGAAACGCTGGAGAAGTTCCGGGCCATCATCACCAGCAGCGTTGCACCGTCCTCCCACCTTCCCGCCTACCTGGGTGAAGTACTGGTCCACGCGCAGGACATCCGCTTCCCCCTCGGGATCAAGCGGACCCCCGCAGTCGAAGCGTTGACCCCGGTCGCCGACTTCTTCGCACACCGGAACTTCACTGTTCCCAGCCGCAGCCGAGCAGCAGGCCTGTCGCTGCGCGCGTCAGATGGCCCGTTCGCAGCAGGCAATGGACCTTTGGCGACCGGCCCGACCCTGGCGTTGGTGATGGTGATGGCCGGCCGCGTTGCCTACCTCGAGGAGCTCCGCGGGCCCGGGGTGGAGATCCTGCGTTCCCGCTGCTGAGCAGGATATGGCGGATTCGGCCTGCAGAGAGCACGAGTATTCGCTGCGCGGGATTCCGGCCGACCGCAGACACCGGCGACACGAGAGGTGGCCACCAGCAGCATGTTGCGCTGGTGGCCACCTGGAACCGATCGGTCAAAGTAACCGGTCTACTAGGCCTGTGCTTCGAGCCCCTCGTCTTCGACATCGACCATGTGGGTGCGCTCGACGTTGTCGACGACGTCCTGGGGCCGCAGCCGCTGGGAGACGGCGACGTAGAAGACGACGACCGTCACCACAGCCGCGCCCAGTTCACCCCAACCGAACGTGAGGATATCCAGCGCGCCCTCGCCATAATGGCCCAGGTAGCTCAACACGCCCAGGGCGCCGAGCCAGAGGATCATCCACCCACCGGACTTCAGCTGGAAGGGCGGGATCTTGCTGCGGTCGCTGAACATGTAGTGCAGCACCAGCACGATGTAGCCGACGGCCACTGCCAGGAACAGCTTCCAGTTGGTGGCCCAACCCGTCCAGTAGACGATCAGGTTCGCGCACAGGAAGCCCAGCAGGGGGAAGAAGTCACCGCCGGGCAACCGGTACGGGCGCTCCTGGTCCGGCAGCTGCCGGCGCAGCGCCGCAACGGTGACGGGGCCGCTGCCGAAGGACAGCACGGTGCCGGTGGTGATGAAACCGACCAACTGTGCCCAGGACGGGAACGGGAGGAACATGAAACAGGCGACGACGAACGTGACGATCAAGCCGACCCAGGGAACCCCCCGCTTGCTCAGCTTGGCCAATCCCGACGGCGCATTCCCCACCCGTGCCTGCGAGTAGGACAGCCGCGGGGACAGCGCCGTGTAGATCAGCCCCGTGTCGGCGGGCGAAATCACGGCATCGACGTAGAGGATGATTCCGAGCCACATCGCGCCCAGGACAATGGCGATTTCCGCCCACGGTCCGGCGTCGTTGGTGAATGAAAGTCCCGACCAGCCGTTCGTCAGCATGCTGTCCGGCACGGCGCCGATGAAGGCGACCTGCAGCAGGACGTAGATGATGCCAGTGATCACCACAGAGCCGATGAGCGCGAAGGGCACGTTCTTCTGCGGGTTGGTGGTCTCACCGGCGAATTCGACGCCCTGGCGAAAACCCAGATAGGAGAAGACGATGCCTGCCGCGGGAAGTGCCGCGAAGATCGGCCCCACGCCCTCGGGCATGAATCCGCCGAACCGCGCTTCGTGGAAATGGCCGGGGTGGAAGGCCAGGACCCCCAGCACCACGATGACCAGGACGATCACCAGCAGCTTCCACCACACCAGGATGTTGTTGAACTTGGCGAAGAACTTCACGCCGAACATATTGATGACGCAGAAGATGGCCACGAGCACGACGCTGACCGCGATGCCCCGCCCGGTCAGCACCAGGGTGCCATCAACGGTGTGCATCAGCCCGGGCAGGTAGCTCGAGGCGTACTGCACGGTCGCCAGGACCTCGATGGGCACGGTGGCCACCACCGACAGCCAGGTGATCCACCCGCTCGTATAGCTGGCAAACGAACCGAAGGCGTAGTGCGGAAAGCGGATGACGCCGCCCGCCACCGGGAACATGACGCCCAGCTCGGCGTAGTTCAGCGCCACGATGATGATCATGACCGCGCCGAGGATCCAGGAGATGATCGCGGCAGGTCCCACCAGGGACGCCGCTTCGAATGCCCCGAAGAGCCAGCCGGAACCAATGATCGAGCCCACCCCGGTGAAGAGCAGGCCGATCTTTCCGATATCGCGTTTCAGGCCCCGGTCGAATTCGACCTTGACTTTCGTCGGCTGCGGAGTGTGTGAGGACATCGATGGCCTCTCTCGTCGGGAACAATGGATGGCTTGCCATCCAGCAACCCGGTGAGGCGGGTCACTTTTGCAGTATCTGCCCACAGATTCCCGGTGTCAATAAGGCTCGCGAACGTCTCTTGACTTGGAAAAACAACTTCCAACGCTCCGGTGTGATCGGACGGCCCACTCGGATCCTCGGCCTCGACGATCCGGAATCATGACCTCCGACAGGGGCCTCATGAGGCCATCCATCGCATCCGCGCCGGTCCCCTGTTCCGGCGGCACTGCTTCCGACCGTTCAATGCACGGGTGCTGTCAGCTCCTAAAAGAGCAGCGAGAGAAGCAGCGCGAAGAGGAGCCCGAAAACCGACACGAGGGTTTGCACCGTCATATGCGTCTTCGTTGCCTGACCGAGGGTCATGCCGAACGATTCCTTGACGAACCAGAATCCCGCATGGTTGACCCAGTTCAGGCCGATGGAACCGGAACCGATGGCTATAACCACCAGGGACACGTAGGGATCCGGCATTCCGCTCACCAACGGGGCGAGGATCCCCGTGGCGGAAACGATGCCCACCGTTGCGGACCCGGTGCAGAACGACAGGATCAGTCCGACAAGCCACCCGAGCAGGATGTAGTTCATGTGGAGTTGGGAGGTGATGTCCACAATCGCGTCGCCAATACCCGAGGTCTTCAACACTTCGTTGAACATGCCCCCGCCAGCGATAATGAGGGCGATCCCGGCAACCGATCCGAGGGAGGCCCCCATGGCCTTCCGTGCCATCTGGCCAGACATGCCGCTGGCCAGGCTGAGCACGACCGCAGCGAAGAGCACGCCAACGAACATGGCCATGACCGGATTGCCGAATAATGCGGCCGGTGCCTTGAGAACCGAGTTGGGTGCCGCCAGATCGACCACTGTCTGGAAGAGCATGAGCAGGACCGGGACGAGAACGCAGAGGAAGGCCAACCACGTGGGAACCGGGCGTAGCCCCGTATCCTCCGTCAGCGCCGTGCGCGTGGTTGCCGTACCGACCCCTCCGCCAACCGGTGCTGTCGTGTTGGCTGCTTGGTGTTCCGACTGTGCTGCTTCAACGGTCGTCCCGGTGAACTGGTGGATGAGATCGTCACTGGGTTCCAGCGAGATGCGCGGGGCAATGAAGCGCGCATAGACAGGGCCCGCCAAAATCACCGTCGGGACTGCGCAGATCAAACCCAACCCGATGGTCAGTCCCATGTTCGCGTGGAGTCCGTTGACGGCGATCACCGGCCCGGGGTGCGGCGGCAGCATGCCGTGCAGGCATGACAAAGCGGCAATCGCCGGTATGAGGACCCGCAGATACCACGTCTTTGGACGGCCCGCGGCGACGTCGAGACGCAACGCAACCGCGTAGATCACGGGCATGAGCACCACGAGACCGACTTCGAAGAACATGGGGATCCCGATGAGGAAGGCCACGGCCGTCATCACCCAGGGGGCCGACCGTGGCGAGCTGTGCTTGATCACCAGGTCGGCAATCTTATTCACCGCGCCCGACTCCGCCAGCAGCCGGCCCAGCATGGCGCCCAAGAAAACGACGAGCCCTGTCTCCCCCAGCGTGGAGCCCGCTCCGTCAATGAGCACCTCGGGGATCTTGGGCAGAGCTTGACCGGCTGCCAGCGCTGCGAGGAAGGAAACCGTCGCCAGCGCAAGGAATGGATGGAGCTTCGTGCGCCAATTGATCAGAAAGATCAGCAGGCCGATCGAACATGCGAGGACGAGGAGAAGATAAACGGGCGAACTGGTCATTGGAACAACGTTATTCCTCTGGCGGGAAGCACACCAAGATCATGTCGACGCCCCCACACCAGGTCGGGCGAACACTGCGAACAGGCTCGGCAGCACAGGTGCAAGCCCATCCCGCCGAGACCTCAGCGTTTGCCGACGAACCAGTCCTGCAGCTTGCTCAGCCGCTTGTTCAGCTGGTCGGCGTTGGCCTGGGCGACGGCCGGGCCACCACACACCTCACGCAGCTTGGTGTGCACCACTCCGTGGGGCGTACCGGTCCTGGCTGCCCAGGCGGAGACGTTCTTGGAGAGCTTGCTGCGCAGCTCGGTCAGCTGCCGGTGGTCGGTGACCGACGGCTCCTCGGCCGGTGGTGTGGCGCCTGAATTGCGGCTGCGTCGGGTGACCTGTTCCTGCTGGCGTTGGCGCAGCAGCACGCCGACCTGGTCGGCATCGAGCAGGCCGGGAATCCCGAGGAAATCCTGCTCGTCCTCGGAGCCGAGCATCGCGCCCGTGCCGAACTCGCCGCCGTCGTACAAGACACGGTCGAAGGAGGCCTGCGAGCCGAGGGCCTCGAACTTCTGCTTGGACAGCTCGTCGGAGGCCTTCTCCTCGCGGTTGGCCTCTTCCATGAGGTCTTCCTCGGGGATGAAGTCCAGGTCCTCCACGTGCTTGTCCGGACGGTCCAGCGCATGGTCGCGTTCGACCTCCATCTGGTTGGCCAACGCCATGAGGATCGGCACCGAGGGCAGGAAGATGGAGGCGACCTCCCCGCGCTTGCGTGAGCGGACGTAGCGTCCCACGGCCTGGGCGAAGAACAGCGGGGTGGACGTCGAGGTGGCATACACCCCGACCGCCAGGCGCGGCACGTCGACTCCTTCGGAGACCATGCGCACGGCGACCATCCACCGGTCGGTGCCCTCGGAGAAATCCTCGATCTTCTTCGAGGCCCCCGCATCGTCGGAGAGGATCGTGGTGACCTTCTCCCCCGTGATCCGTTTCAGCTGGGCAGCATAGGCCTTGGCATCGGAGTGGTCGGTGGCGATGACCAGTCCGCCGGCGTCAGGAATGGTGCGGCGCACCTCGGTCAGGCGCCGGTCGGCCGCGGCGAGCACGGAGGGGATCCATTCGCCCTCGGGGTTCAGCGCGGTACGCCAGGCGTGGGCGGTGATGTCCTTGGTGAATCCCTCGCCGAGCTGGGCTTCCATCTCCTCGCCGGCCGAGGTGCGCCAGCGCATCTGGCCGGAATAGGCCATGAAGATCACCGGGCGCACCACATGGTCCTTCAGCGCGTCACCGTACCCGTAGGTGTAGTCGGCCTGGGAGCGGCGGATGCCCTCCGCGTCCTCGACATAGTCCACGAACGGGATGGCCGCGGTGTCGGAGCGGAACGGGGTACCGGTCAGGGCCAGGCGGCGGGTGGCCGGCTCAAAGGCCTCCCGGATGCCGTCGCCCCAGCTCAGTGCGTCGCCGCCGTGGTGGATCTCATCGAGGATCACCAACGTGCGGGCGGCCTCGGTCTTGGCCCGGTGCAGCAACGGCTTGCTGGCCACCTGGGCGTAGGTGACGACCACGCCGATGAAGTCGGCTCCATGCCGGCCGTCGGCATTCTTGAAGTTCGGATCCAACGACAGCCCGATGCGCGCCGCGGCGTCGGCCCACTGGCTCTTCAGGTGCTCGGTCGGCGCCACCACGGTGATCCGGTTGATCGTCCCGGCCTCGACCAGCATGGCCGCCACGCGGAGTGCGAAGGTCGTCTTGCCGGCTCCCGGGGTGGCGACGGCGAGGAAGTCGCGCGGCTTTTCCGTGAAGTATTTATCCAGCGCCTCGGTCTGCCATTGGCGGAGTTTCGGGGCAGTACCCCACGCCGCGCGCTCCGGGTATGCCGGTGGCATGGACTCGCCCAGGCTGAAAAGGGCATCGCCCACGGCCAACCTCCTTGATTGCTTGGTGGCAGCTGGATTCGGCCGCGCACGGCCGGAAAGAAGAAACCATCTTACGGTGGGCGCGACAGTCCGCCCTCCATCGACACGGGACGGCGCCGGATCGGCCCGTCCCCGCGGCTACGACCTACTTGTCGTCGCCGCTGCCGCCGCCATCCTTCGGCGCCTTGATCCCGTCATAGACGGCCTTGCATTCCGGGCACACCGGGAACTTGTTCGGGTCGCGCCCGGGGACCCAGACCTTGCCGCACAGGGCAATCACGGGTTCGCCGGTCAGGGCGGACTCCATGATCTTTTCCTTGCGCACATAGTGGGCGAAGCGTTCGCTGTCACCGGGTTCCACGTGTTCGCGCAGCTGCTCGCGCTCGATGGTCGCGGTGCCGCCACCCTGGCCCGGGTCGCGGGGGTCGTTCTCAAACGGATCTGGGGGCATGCTCATGTCCTCCAGTCTACCAACCTGTGCCGGTGCTACCGGTTCAGCACCGTCGCCTGCAACAGTTCCGGGGCGCGTGAGTCGAACCAGCGCCCGCCGATCCGCAGGCCCAGCAGGAGCAACACGGAACCCAGCACGACGCCGGTGACCAGTACCAGCCAGGCGAACAATTCCCTGCCGGTCACCAGGTAGACGATGTGCAGCACGATCTCCGGCAACACCAGCGCCATCGTCGTGCCAAAGGTCGCCAACTGGGTCAGCGCCATCCGCGCGCCTGACCCCGGTGGGGTCTTCATCGGGTTGTCCCCCGGGAGCGGAACGGCGTAGGTGAAACGCGCCGAGGCCACACTGGAGACCCCCCACCCCGCACCGAGCGCGCCGATTGAGAGCCCCAGGATGGCGGGGAGGATGGACAGCTCGTCCATCAGCGCTGCCGGAAGGATGGCGGCGATGAGCACGATGGGGATGGTGAACACCGCACAGGCCGCCACCCGCCCCAACCGGTCGTCGATGCCGCGCAGCCCCGTGAGCACATGCAGCGAGAAGGCGGTGTTGTCATAGGAGACGTCCGCGGAGATACTGAACGCCATCAACACCACGACAATCGGCGCGATGTAGAGCATGGCGGTGAAGTTCCCCTCGCGGGCGAACATGAACCAGACGAAGACCGGCACCAGCGGGACGATGATCACGCTCATGGCATAGCGCGGGTCCTTGAACCAGTACGTCAGGCACCGTGCTGCCACCGCTCCCCAGGGCGTGGCAGGGAAGAGCCGGAAGGTCCCCAGCCCGGCGACGTCGCGGGTGCCGCCCGACTGCTGCGGTGGCGTTTCGAGGGCACGCATCAGCGATACCTGCCAGGCCCAGACGGCAACGGCCAGGTACGCCAATGAGAGCAGCAGGCGAAGGGCGGCAGTCCCCCACGCACCGACGGCAACGTCCCCGGGAACAGCGGCGAAGGAACCCAACGGGGTCCAGCCCAGGATCGCGGAGACCCGGGGCAACCACGAGAGCGCGTTTTCGACGCCGCTCATGGCGGTTTGGATGATCGGTCCGAGCAGGATGAGCGGGATGAACAAGACGATCATCCCGATCTCGCGGAACCGCCGGTTGGAGGTCAGCGCCGTGGCAGCGGTAACGGTCAGGCGGGACAGGGCCAGGGCGAAGACCGCCGCCAGGACACCGCAGAGCACGCCGATGACGACCAGGCCGGCGTTGGCCCTCCAGGCGAGCCCCTGGCCGGCGAACAAGAGCAGGGTCACCAGGCCCGGGACCCCGATGAACCCGCTGAGCAGCAGGCCGGTGACCAGTTGGCGTGGCGGGATGGTGAAACTGGTGAACCGAGCCGGATCCAGCGTGAGGTCGACGCCGGCGAGCAGGACTGGAATGACAGCCCAGCCAAGCGTGACCAGTGATACCGCCAGCACCAGCGCGGTGGTGACCAGGTCGGTGGCTTCCCCGCCGAGAAAATACATTCCCACGAACAGCATGGCGGCGACCCCGAGTCCGTAGAGCCCGCCCAGGATGACACCGACCAGCTGCCAGGGGCTGCGGCGGAATCCGTTGCGCAGCAGGGCCAGCTTGAGCTTCAGGAGGTGTGCAACCACGAGAGCCCACCCCCCTCAGCGCGTCCGCCAACCATCTGCACGAAGGTGTCCTCGAGGCTTCCCCCACCGCGGACCTCGTCGACGGTCCCCGCGGCCAGCAGGTTGCCATCGGAAATGATCGCCACGTGCGAGCACATGCGCTGGACGAGGTCCATGACGTGGCTGGAGACGACGACGGTGCCTCCGTGGTGGACATAGTCGGCCAGGATGTCGCGGATGTTCGCAGCCGATACCGGGTCCACTGCTTCGAAGGGCTCATCCAGGACCAGGACGCGCGGCGAGTGGATCAGGGCCGTCGCCAGTGCGATCTTCTTGGTCATGCCTGCCGAATAGTCGACGACCAGTTTCCCGCCGGCGTCCTCCAGGTCCAGCACCCGCAGCAGGTCATCGGTTCGCTCGGCGACCGTGGCGGCATCCATGCCGCGCAGCAGTCCCGAATAGGTCACCAGCTGCCTGCCGCTGAGCCGGTCGAAGAGGCGTACCCCGTCGGCCAGGACCCCCAGGAGCCCCTTGGCTTGACGCGTGTCCTGCCAGACATCGACGCCGTGGACGAATGCCTGGCCCACGTCGGGACGCAGCAGGCCCGTGGCCATCGACAAGGCGGTGGTCTTACCCGCACCGTTGGGTCCCACGAGTCCGTAGAAGGACCCTGACGGGACGTCGAGGCTGATGGCGTTGACGGCGATCTTCTGCCCGTAGCGCTTGCCCAGGCCGCGCAGGCTCACGGCGGCAGCTGGCTGCTGGTCGAGTTCGGAGTTCATGCTCCGAACCTAACAGCGGCCTCTGCTGCCGGGCATCATCCCTGCGGCTGAATTAGGCTCATCAGCCTTCAGGGGTAGTCGGTTAGAACAGCACCCGCGCCAGGGCCTGACGCGACTTGGCGACCCGCTCGTCCTGGGTGCCCACGACGGAGTACAGGGCCACCAACCGAGCGCGAACGCGTTCGCGGTCCTCGGCGACGGTACGCCCCACGAGCGCGACGAGCCGGGCGAAGGCATCCTCGACATGACCGCCGAGGACGTCCAGGTCGGCCACCGCCAGCTGCTCGTCGATGCCGTCCGGGTGCTCCGCGGCTGCCTGACGGGCCATCTGGAGGTCTGCCCCCGAGGTCCTCCGCAGAAGTTCCACGTGCTCGAGTCCGGTGCGCGCATCATCGTCGTTGGGCTTCTCGGCCAACGCCTTGCGATACGCGGCGGCAGCAGCATCGTAGTCGCCGGCATCGATCGCATCGATGGCTTCCTGGTGCAACGGCGGAACCGGCTGTTCTGCCGGCTCCCCACCGAAGGCAGGGACGGTTCCGGTCACACCATGCTGCACACCGAGCTGGAGCAGCTCCTGCAACAGCGAGGCGATCTGCTGCGGCTCAGCACCTCCTTGGAACAGCGGAACGGGCTGCCCGTTGAGCAGGGCCACGACCGAGGGCACCTGCTGGACGCGGAACGCCTGCGCGATGGCAGGCTCCTTGTCCGTGTCCACGAGAGCCAGGACCAGACGGCCGGCGTAGCCGTCGACCAGGTCACGAAGTGTGGCATCAAGCTGGGCCGAAGCCGGTGAAGACCCGGTACCGAGCGAGACCACCACCGGCGCAGTGTTGGAGAGCTGAACCAGTTGGGTGAAGTCCTGCTGATTCACCGCGGTAGCCCAGGTCTGTCCGCCCTCTGCGGGGCCGCCGGTGCCCGCCGGGGCTCCCGGTGCCGGGGTGGGGGCGCCGAATGCGGACAAGTCCACGGCACCGCGGCTCGAAGCTGCTGCTGCTGGTTCGGTATTGCTCATGTCCCTACCTTATGGTCTGCGTTGGCCTGCTGCCCAACGGAAGGCAAACGCGCGTGCGCGCTACTTCACCTTGGCCGACAGCGGCACCGATTCGCCGGCGACCAGCCGGATCTTGTCCTTGCTGTCGTCTGCCGGGATGTAGAACACCACGGGCTCGGCGTAGTTGATATCGACGCCGTCCTTGGTGCTCGAGGCGCCGGCCAGCTTGGCACTGACGGAGTCCAGCTTGACGGTTCCGCCTTCTTCCTTCGGCGTGGCACTCATGGTGCTCGTCAGGTAACCACTGACCAGCGCACCACCGTTGGGGGTGGAGAGCACGTTGAGCGACTTCACGTCCGCCTGGTGCTTGTACTTGATCTTGGCGTTCTTGTTGTCCTTGACCGCTGCCGCCTGGCCGTCATGGGTGGCCGAGATGAAGGGGCTCTTGTCGAATTCGCCCTTCTTGCTCGACTTCGAGTTGCCCAGGTACTCGGCCAGGTCCTTGGCCGCGGTTTCCGGTGCCACGGTCACCGAGTCGTCGTGGGTGGAGAGCGTGCGCACCGAGGTGTCGCCCACGCCGATACCGGGGAATTCGGAACCGGGAAGCATCGTCACGGAGTTGATGAGCTTGTAGTTGGCTCGGGGATCGTCCTGCTTGAGGACCAGCACCTCGGGGACCTTGGCGTCCTTGGCCTGGGTGACCACCATGATGGTGCGCGGCCACTTGGCCGTCGTCGTCACGGCCGACGAGCGAAGCGGACCGGCGGCCACCGGATCCGGAGCGGCGGTCTTCACGCCGTCACCGCGCTGGGTGTAGTTGTGCTTGCGCAGGTCCAGGGCCTGTCCCCCGACCCGGTTTCCGAGCTTCTTGGCATCCTTGGCCTTGTCGCCGGCGGAAACGGCATCGGAGACGTTGCCGAGAATGCGGTTGAGCTGTTCCTCCTGGACCACGGGGAAGACATCCTGGTCGGTGCTGGCGGCGGGATCCGAGGAGGCGCCGGACGGTGACTCCGTCCCCGCCGCGGAGGCGGGCATCGCCGGGACCAGCACCAGCGCTGCGGCGGCGGCCACTGCAGCGGTGCGCTGAAGCGCCGATGAACCTGTTCCGGAACCGGCAGCAGGCGTCGCGGACCCTGATCCCGGGCCGGTGGCCGTCGGGCCGTGCGGATCCTTGCCGCGACCGCGGCCGACCAGCAGGCTGGCGGCACCGAAGATGAGGAGCAGCGCGCCCACGATGATCAGCGGGATCGAGAAGGGTGCGCTGGCGTCATTTTCCCAGGAGACCGTGATGTTCGTGGGAGCTGCCTTGCTGCCGTCGGCGGCCAGCAGCAACGACCAGTCACCGTCGGCCGGCTGCGTCCAGCGGTGCACCAGATGCGAATCGGCGGATTCCGAGGCGACCCACAGATCGGAGTTCTTCGGGTTGGGCACCTTGGACTCGCCATCGGTGTGCTGGGCGTCCAGGGCCGTCGACTCGGAGTTGATTCCCGAAATGGTGTTGTGCGCTGCCTTGCCCACCCAGGCACCAACGTCGGAACTGCGACCCAGGGCTGCGGTGAATTCCCCGTTGGCCTCGATGGTCACATCCACCGGTCGGTCCTGGTTCTTCGCGATCCCGGGACCGATCACGGTCACGGGTGCGTCCTTGAGCTGGGTCTGCATCGTCGCGGTGGCGATCTCGGGTGGGGCCCAGAACGTCCGTTGTCCGATGCCCACCACGAGCGCCACGGCGCCCAGCAGGATCGATATCGCAGCAATGATGATTCGCACTAAATTACACCTAACAAAATGGGGGTCGATGGATCGGCCTCGGTCGTGGTGGGGCACATGGGTATCCCGGCCACACTCCAATGATAACGAATCGGTTACCACAGCGGTTCCTGTTTGTGTCTGGCGACACGATATGCGACCTTGCGCGGTCACGGCAGGCAGCGGATCCGCCCCCTCGGCAGGTAGGCTCAACCCCGTGAAGACGGAGAGTACTGCCAACCCAGATGACGAGGAACACGGGTCCACGTCGACCGGCCCGGAGCCCGGAGCCGGACCTGCCGGCCCGGGTCACGTCCCGGCCACCGGGCAGCCCTCGCAGCCGGCGGATGCACCGGGGCCACCGGTGCCCGCTGGAGGTATGCCCCCGACGGAGGGTGCCGCCCAGCAGACCCCCGCCTCCCCCTCCCCCGCTGGCGCCCCGCCGTCGTTCCTCGGCCGGGTGCGTGAGGCACTGCAACGCGCCCGCCCCGTGGCGCCGTCCCCCGCGGAGCCGCAGGAGTTCGAACCCCTCGCAAGCACCCCGGGCGTCCACCACCCGATCTTCACCGGGTTCATGATCAGCGTCGGCGTCGGACTGGCGCTGCTGCTCTACTTCATCCTCACCAACGTCGGATCGCTGCTGGTCTGGATCGCGATCGCCCTGTTCATCGCCCTGGGGCTGGATCCCATCGTGAGGTTCCTCGAGCGCCATCGTGTGCCAAGACCCCTGGGCGTGCTGGCGGCCATCCTGTTGCTCGCTGCCGTCTTCGGTGGCGTCGTGGGCGCCCTCGTCCCCACGATCGTGCGGCAGACCACCGCCTTCGTGGACAAGGCCCCGGACTTCGTGGACAGCTTCCTGAACTCGGAGTTCTTCACCACCGTGGACCGCCAGTTCCAAGTCCGGGAACGGATCACCGAGGAAGTGGACAAGTTCTTCCAGAACTCGGACGCCGTCGGCGGGGTCTTCGGCGGCGTCATCGGTGTCGGCACGGTGGTGGCGCAGGGCATGTTCGGCACGCTGATCGTCCTGGTCCTGGCCGTCTACATCCTGGCCTCGCTGCCCGGCCTGAAGGCCTGGTGCTACCGGCTGGCGCCACGGTCGCGGCGCGACCGGGTCCAGGTGCTCTCCGAACAGATCACCAACAGTGTCGGCAACTACGTCATGGGACAAGCAGTGGTCGCCCTGCTCAATGCCCTCTACGCGTTCATCGTGATGAGCATCGTCGGGGTTCCGTATTCGCTGTTGCTGGCACTGGTGGTGGTCATCCTGGCCTTCATCCCCCTGGTCGGCGCGGTGATCGCGGGCATCCTGGTATCGCTGATCGCGCTGACCGTCGGCTGGGAAACGGCGGTGGTCTACGCCATCTTCTACTTCGGTTACCTGCAGTTCGAGGCCTACTTCATCTCCCCCCGCGTCATGCAGCGCACCGTGGCCGTCCCCGGGGCCGTCGCGGTCGTCGCGGTCATCGCCGGCGGATCACTCATGGGGGTCGTGGGCGCGCTGATGGCCATCCCACTCGCCGCCTCCACGATGTTGCTGATCCGCGAGGTCTTCATGGCCCGCCAGGAACGGCTCTAGCCGACGCCCGGCACGACGACGCGGCTGGCGCCGGATCAGTAGCGGAAGCTGCGTCCGTTCCAGCACTTCAGGTGCCAGTGGCGCCGTCCGGCCGCCGAGGCCTCGTCGCCGCTCCAGTGGTCGGCACGCCAGGCGACGATGTGCTCGATCCCCGGCTCGATGTTCCGGTGGCAGCCCGGACAGATATACGTCTTGCCGGCACGCGCCGCCGAGATCCGGCGCACATGCCATTGCCCGTCCGGGGCGCTCTGCAACGACGGGATCGAGAGGCCGGGCCCCCGAAAGGCGCCTTCCTCCTCCTCCGGCTGACGCCCGGCAGGCGACCACTTGCCCGGACGGGCCGGGCGGTTCGGACGACGGGGGCGGTTCGAGCGGGGCATGTTCCGGATCGTATCGTCTCCGGGGCCCGAGGCGGGAATGCCCGGGCGGCCCGTCGGACGGTAGAGTGCTGGGTGTGCGTTTAGTGATAGCCCGTTGCTCAGTCGATTACCTGGGCCGTCTGCGTGCCCACCTCCCGTTGGCCACCCGCCTGCTGATGGTCAAGGCCGACGGTTCCGTCCTCATACATTCCGACGGCGGCTCCTATAAGCCGTTGAACTGGATGAGCCCCCCGGCCACCATGCACATCGCCCCCGCGGACGAGGACGCCCAGGCCGAGGGAGTGCAGGAAACCTGGCGTGTCCAGCATGCCAAGAGCGATGACCACCTGGTCATCAGGATCCACGAGATCCAACACGATTCAAGCCACGAACTGGGGATCGACCCGGGGCTGATCAAGGACGGCGTCGAAGCCGACCTGCAGCGCCTGCTTGCCGAACAGATCCACATGCTCGGCGAGGGTTTCCGCCTGGTCCGCCGCGAGTACATGACGGCGATCGGCCCGGTGGACATCCTGGCCCGCGATGCCTCCGGGGCCACCGTGGCCATCGAGCTGAAGCGCCGCGGGGACATCGACGGGGTCGAGCAGCTCACGCGCTATCTGGAACTGATGAACCGCGATCCCCTGCTCGCTCCGGTCCGGGGGGTCTTCGCGGCCCAGCAGATCAAACCGCAGGCCCGGACGCTGGCCACGGATCGCGGGATCGAATGCCTGACCCTGGACTACGACGCCATGCGCGGGGTCGACGACAGCGACTCGCGCCTGTTCTGACCTCACCTGCACCCGGCGCCGCCGGGTCCTAGGTGCCCGCGGTCACAGACCATATGCTGGAAACATGACTTCCACCGAGGAACCCAGCCGTCTGTCCCTGAGGGGCCGCACCGTCTCCGGGGGCACGATCACCGAGGAAGCCGTCGTCGCCTTCGAGGATGACCGCATTTCCTTTGTCGGGACCCCCCAGGAGTTTTCCCAGTGGCCCGAAGCGGAGGCCTACACCGAGGTCCGTATCCCCGCCGGGGCCACCATCCTCCCCGGACTGGTCGATGTCCACTGCCATGGGGCTGCCGGTGCCGACTTCCCCAGCGGAGACCCCGAAGCCGCCAAACGGGCCATCCGCTTCCTCCATGCGGCAGGCACCACCACGTTGCTGGCCAGCCTCGTCACCGCCGGACGCGATGACATGCTCAGGGCCGCCGAAGCTCTCGCTCCGTTGGCCGAACAAGAGCTCCTGGCGGGGCTGCATGCCGAGGGCCCGTTTCTCTCCACCGCCCGGTGCGGCGCCCAGGATCCTTCCCATCTCGGGGCGCCGGATCCCGACTTCGTCGACGAACTCGTCGCCAGGTCACAGGGGCAGCTGCGTTCCATGACGTACGCCCCCGAGCTGGCCGGCACGGATGCCCTCGTCGAGCAGTTGGTCTCCCACGGCGTCCTGCCCGCCATTGGCCACACCGACGCCGATGCCGCCACGGTGACCGCCTCGCTGGAGGTAGCCACGGAGGAGCTCTCGTCGGCAGGATTCGACGGATACACCGAACGCGCCATGGTCACCCACCTGTTCAACGGAATGCCACCCCTGCACCATCGGGCCCCCGGACCGGTGGCAGCCTGCCTGGAGGCTGCCGCCCAGGGCAAGGCCGTCGTCGAACTGGTTGCCGACGGCGTCCATCTGGATCCGGCCACTGTGCGCATGGTCTTCGCCCTGCTGGGCCCGGGCGCCATCGCGTTGGTCACCGATTCCATGGCCGCCACCGGCCTCGCCGATGGTCGATACACCCTCGGGCCGCAGGACGTCGTGGTCACCGGCGGCGCTGCGCGCCTGGCCGACGGCAACTCATTGGCCGGTGGGACGTCCACCATGCTCGACGTCGTAAGATCGGCAGTCGAGGGAGGAGTCCCGCTGGAGCAGGCGGTGCATTCGGCGACATCGGTACCTGCCGAGCTGGTCGGACTGGCTGACGAAGTCGGCGCCCTCGACGTTGGCTTCAGTGCCGACGCGGTCATCGTGGACCGCCATCTGCGGCTCGTGTCAGTGTTCCGCGATGGGCGTCAGCTCGAGCCCGTTCGCGCGTAATTCACCGGCAAATATCCTTTTGTCGTTGAATAGATCACATCGATATGTGATGATCAACTCAGTCTTTGTGTTGGTCATGTTCATGCCCGCAAAGCAGGTTGCGGGTGCGAAGCCCCGTCGGCCCCGGCCGGCATCTTCCCACTTCGGTACCGCCCGGACGAGGCAAGGAGCCACGACCGGTTAGTTTCACATCTATGAGGAGAAATACATGGCGCAGGGCACCGTGAAGTGGTTCAACGCTGAAAAGGGCTTCGGTTTCATCACACCGGACGAAGCTGACGGCGATGTCTTTGTCCACTACTCGGAAATCGAAAGCAACGGCTTCCGCACGCTGGAGGAAAACCAGCGCGTCGAGTTCGAGATCGGCCAGGGAGCCAAGGGCCCCCAGGCGACGGGAGTTGTCGGAATCTAACTGATCCGCTGGCCTCCTGAGAGCCAGTGACCCAAGAACAATGGCGCGCACCCCGCGGGGTGCGCGCCATTGTCGCGAGGTGGAGAATACCGATCAGCGCCAGGTACCGACTCCGGCAACAGGACCAGCCTCGACCCAGCTGCGTAAGCCCGTATACGAGCCATAGTCCATGGCCAGCAGCACCGGCTCACCATCGGCCACCAGTGACACGACAACGGCGCCTGGTTGGATCCGGGTCCGCTCCCCCACCTCCGATTCGCGCCAGCCGGTGAGCTGGAGTGCGGTGCGGGTGAAACGATGCCGGGGAACCGGCGTGACGGAGAACAGCCGCAGGAATTCCAGTTCGGTCGCCGTATAACGACAAACCCCCATCATCCACTTCCCGGAGGTCGTGGAGATGGAGGCGTCGAAGGTACCCAGGGCCCGCCGCAATTGAAGGCGGCGGACCCCCATGGCACCCAAAATCATGACCAGCAGTAGCAGGGCTACCGCCAGGATGATCACGGGAAGGCCCAAGGAGTTCAACGGCGGACTATCGGTTTCCTGCCGAGGCGGAATCGTCCATCTGCGCGTTGTCAGCCACGATGACGACCCGGTCCTTGTCGACCGAGAAGAAACCGCCTTCTGCCTGGATGGTGAACCGCGAGCCGTTGGTGGGCGTAATGGCCAATTCTCCGGCTGCGAGGATCGCCAGGACCGGGCTGTGCCCGGGCATGACGCCGATCTCGCCATCGCTGGTACGTGCCTTGACCAGGGTCGCCGCACCCGACCACACGAAGTGGTCGGCAGCGACGATTTCGACTTCGAGTTCGGCCATGGCTACTTGCCCTGGATTTCGGCCCACTGGCGCTCGACATCGTCGAGTCCGCCAATGTTGAAGAAGGCCTGCTCGGCGATGTGGTCGAGGTCGCCGTCGCAGATGGCCTTGAAGCCCTCGATCGTGTCCTTGATGGAAACGGTCGAGCCCTCCACGCCAGTGAACTGCTTGGCGGTGTAGGTGTTCTGCGACAGGAACTGCTGGATACGGCGCGCGCGGGAGACGACGATCTTGTCTTCTTCCGACAGCTCGTCGACACCCAGGATCGCGATGATGTCCTGGAGTTCCTTGTTCTTCTGCAGGATCGACTTGACGCGGACTGCCGTGTCGTAGTGCGCCTGGCCCACATACTGCGGGTCGAGGATGCGCGACGTGGACGTCAGCGGGTCGATGGCCGGGTACAGGCCACGGGAGGCGATTTCACGGGAAAGTTCCGTGGTCGCATCCAAGTGGGCGAACGTGGTGGCCGGCGCCGGGTCGGTGTAGTCATCTGCTGGAACGTAGATGGCCTGCATCGAGGTGATGGAGTGGCCCTTCGTGGAGGTGATGCGCTCCTGGAGGGTGCCCATCTCATCGGCGAGGTTCGGCTGGTAGCCCACGGCCGAAGGCATGCGACCCAGAAGGGTCGACACCTCGGAACCGGCCTGCGTGAAGCGGAAGATGTTGTCGATGAACAACAGCACGTCCTGGTTCTGCACATCGCGGAAGTATTCCGCCATGGTCAGCGCCGACAGCGCAACGCGCAGGCGCGTTCCCGGCGGCTCATCCATCTGGCCGAAGACGAGGGCGGTGTCCTTCAGAACACCGGACTCTTCCATTTCAACCCAGAGGTCGTTGCCCTCACGGGTACGCTCGCCGACACCGGCGAACACCGAGGTGCCACCGAAGTTGCGTGCGACACGGGTGATCATTTCCTGGATCAGCACGGTCTTGCCGACACCTGCACCGCCGAACAGGCCGATCTTGCCGCCCTGGATGTAGGGGGTGAGAAGGTCGATCGACTTGATGCCGGTCTCGAGGATCTCGGTGGAGGATTCCAGGCTCGCAAAGGCCGGGGCCTTGCGGTGGATGGGCCAGCGTTCGCTGATCTGCAGCTCCGAGGCATCCACGTCTAGCGGCTCGCCGAGAACGTTGAAGATGTGTCCCTTGACGCCGTCGCCAACGGGGACGGAGATCGAGGCGCCGGTGTCCTGCACCACGGCACCGCGGACGAGTCCGTCAGTGGCCTGCAGGGAGATGGCGCGCACGACGTTGTCGCCGAGGTGCTGGCTGGTCTCGAAGGTGACCGTGTGCGTCTCGCCATTCAGCGTGATGTCGGCGGTCAGGGCGTTGTACATGGCGGGAAGGGCATCGGCCGGAAATTCGACGTCGACGACCGGACCGATGACGCGTGCAATGCGCCCGGTTGAACCCGGGGCTGCGGCAGCGGTTCCCTGCTCGTTTAGTTGGGCAGTCATCTCTCTCACTTCGCTTGTATGTCTAGAGCGTGGGGGTAAATGGTGATCGGCCGGCTGCTACGCGCTGAGCGCGTCGGCGCCTGCCACGATTTCCGACAGTTCCTGGGTGATTTCGGCCTGACGGGCATTGTTCCGAAGTCGCGTGTACTTCTTGATCAGCTCGTTGGCGTTGTCACCGGCCGCCTTCATCGCGCGCTGGCGTGCTGCCAACTCGGATGCAGCCGACTGCAGCAATGCTGCAAAGATGCGGGACTCGATGTAACGCGGCAGGAGTGCGTCCAGGACCTGTTCGGGCTCCGGTTCGTACTCGTACAGCGGCAGCAGGTCGCTTTCCTGGGCCACTTCCTCCTCCACGACCTCCAAGGGCAGCAACCGGATGACGGTTGGTTCCTGGAGGACCATGGACTTGAACTGCGTGAAGACGACGTGGATCTCCTCCACGCCTCCTTCTTCGTACGGCGTGTTGAAGGCCTCAAGCAGCGCCTCGCCGATCTCGCGTGCCGTCTCGAACTTCGGCGCGTCGGTATCCCCGGTCCACACCCGCGCATAATCGCGGTTGCGGAAGTCGTAGTAGGCCTGGGCCTTGCGTCCGACGATGTAGGTGCTGACTTCCTTGCCTTCGGCGCGCAGCAATTCGTTCAGTGCCTCGGCCTGCTTGATGGCGCTGACCGAGTAGGCACCAGCCAGACCACGGTCGGACGTCATCACCAGGACCGCCGAGCGGCGGATCTGATCCGGCTCGCTGGTCAAGGGGTGGTCGACCTCGGACTGGGACGCGACGGCAGAAACGGCACGGGTAATCGCACGGGCGTAGGGCAACGAGGCCGACACGCGGCTACGGGCCTTGCCAATGCGGGAAGTGGCGATCAGTTCCATCGCCTTGAAGATCTTGCCCATCGACGATGTCGAGGCGATCTTCTGGCGGTAGACCCGAATCTGGGCTCCCATGTTTATCCTTTCCTAGTCCGTGGTGGTGGTGGCCGGGCCCGAGGGGCCCCGCCACCACCTCACGGAGAACGTCAGCGCTTCTGCTTGACGATCTTTTCCTGGTCGACGTTCTCTTCACCGAGGGCGTCGTGCTCTTCGTGTCCTGCGTTGACCAGCTGGTCCCCGCCGTGGCCGAAGAAGCCCTGCTTGAAGTCCTCGACATTGGACTTCAGCGCCTCGACCGTCGAGTCCTCCAGCTTGCCTGTCTGGGCAATCGTGGTGAGCACGTCGGTGCGGTTGCGCAGGTGTTCGATGAACTCCTGCTCGAAGCGGCGGACGTCCTCAACGGGGACGGCATCCAGGTGTCCGTTGGTGCCGGCCCAGACGGAGACCACCTGGTCCTCGACCGGGTACGGGGCGTACTGGCCCTGCTTGAGCAGTTCCATCAGACGCGCACCACGGGTGAGCTGCTGCTTGGTCGCGGCATCCAGATCGGAGGCGAACATCGCGAAGGCCTGCATGTCGCGGTACTGCGCCAGCTCGAGCTTCAGCGTGCCCGAAACCTTCTTCATGGCCTTGATCTGCGCCGAACCGCCGACGCGCGACACGGAGATGCCCACGTCAACTGCCGGACGCTGGTTGGCGTTGAAGAGATCCGACTGCAGGAAAATCTGGCCATCGGTGATGGAGATGACGTTCGTCGGGATGTAGGCCGATACGTCATTTGCCTTGGTTTCAATGATCGGCAGGCCGGTCATCGAGCCTGCACCGAGCTCGTCGGAGAGCTTGGCGCAACGTTCGAGCAGACGGGAGTGCAGGTAGAAGACGTCACCCGGGTATGCCTCGCGTCCCGGCGGACGGCGCAGGAGCAGGGAGACGGCGCGGTATGCTTCGGCCTGCTTGGAGAGGTCGTCAAACACGATGAGGACGTGCTTGCCGCCGTACATCCAGTGCTGGCCAATGGCCGAACCTGCGTAGGGTGCCAGGTACTTGAAGCCGGCCGGGTCGGAAGCCGGGGAGGCCACGATGGTGGTGTACTCCATGGCGCCGTGCTCTTCGAGCGACTGGCGAACCGAAGCGATCGTCGAAGCCTTCTGGCCGATGGCCACGTAGATGCAGCGCACCTGCTTGGAGATATCGCCGGAGGCCCAGTTGGCCTTCTGGTTGATGATGGTGTCGACGGCCAGTGCGGTCTTGCCCGTCTGGCGGTCGCCAATGATCAGCTGACGCTGGCCACGGCCGACCGGGATCATGGCGTCGATGGCCTTCATACCGGTCTGCATCGGCTCGCCGACGGACTGGCGCTGCGTCACGCCGGGAGCCTGGAGCTCCAGCGGACGACGGCCCTCTGCCTCGATTTCGCCCAGATCGTCGATGGGCATGCCCAGCGGGTCCACGACGCGGCCCAGGAAGTTGTCACCGACGGGGACCGAAAGGATCTCGCCCGTGCGGTGTACTTCCTGGCCCTCTTCGATCCCGGCGAAGTCGCCGAGGACGACAACACCGATTTCGCGGGTGTCGAGGTTCTGTGCCAGTCCCAGCGTGCCGTCTTCAAAACGAAGCAGCTCGTTGGCCATGACGGAGGGAAGACCCTCCACCTTTGCAATGCCGTCACTAGCCGTGGTCACGCGACCCACCTCGACACGCTGCGCGTTGCCCGGTTCATAGGACGCGGCGAAGTCGGTCAAGGCGTTGCGGACGTCATCGGCGTTGATGGTCAATTCGGCCATCTGCAGTCCCTGCTCTCCTAGATTGTGGTTCCCGACCGGTGCTGATTGGTGGAAACCGGGGTTTGATTCAGTCTGTGGTGTCGGCGGCGGGCCGCCCTCCCGAGGGAGGGCTAGCCGGCCAGCCGACGGCGGAGTTCCGCGAGGCGTGTGGCGGCGGTTGCGTCAACAACCTCGTCACCGACGACTACCCGGATTCCTCCAACTAGTGATGGATCCACTGCGGCGTTGATCTTCAGATCGCGTCCGTAGAGCTTGTTGAGCCCGGCCTGCAGTCGGTTGAACTGATCGTCAGTCAACGGACGGGTGGCGCTGACTTGCGCAATCCACCGCTGCTGGCGCTTGGCCACCAACTCCACGAACTTCTGCACGAGGGCAGCAGGCTTCAGTCCCCGGGGGGATTCAACGGCCTGTGCGATCAGGACCCTCGCCGCCTCGCCGGCCTGCGGCGAAACCTTCAGCGCAAGAGTGCGCTTGGCATCGGCCGAGGCCTGCGGGTCGTCAAGGGCGCGCTGCAGATCATGACTGGACCCCACAACCCGGATGAAGCCGAAGAGGTCTTCCTCCAAGGCTTCGAGCCCCGTGGGTCCTTCGGCCTGGCGCTCTGCCACGCTGATGGCCACGGTTGCGGCCAGCGTTTCGAGTGCATCGCCGATGTCACGTGCCGAGCCCCACCGGGAACCGGCGAGACCGGCCACGATGGACTGGGCCTCCGGGGAGACCTTTCCCTGCAGCAGCCGGGACGTCAGGGCGGTCTTTTCCTCGGTGCTGCGCGACGGATCCGTCAATGCGCGGCGCAAACCGGCATTGGAATCCAAGACGCCCAACACGTTGAAGAGGTCCGTGGCCAGCGCCAGGTCGGCCGAGGGCAGTTTTGCCTCCAGCTCGGACTGTGCGGCGGCCAACGACTGGCTCGATACACCTGCCATTAGTTCGATGCACCTGCGCTCTGCTGGTTCTCGAGGTCGCTCAGGAAGCGATCGACCACGCGTGCGGAGCGTGCATCATCGTTGAGCGATTCGCCCACGATGCGGCTGGCGAGCTGGGTTGCCAGCGTTCCGACTTCTCCCCGCAGGGAAACGACGGCGGCCTGGCGCTCGGCCTCGATCTGGACGTGAGCCTGTTCGGTGATGCGTGCGGACTCAGCCGCCGCCTTCTCCTTGAGGTCGGCCAAGATCTTGGAACCTTCTGCACGGGCTTCCTCGCGGATGCGATTGGCTTCCGTGCGGGCGTCCAGCAGCTGCTGCTTGTACTCGTCGAGGGCTGCGTTGGCTTCCGCCTGTGCGGCTTCTGCCTTGGCAATGCCGCCCTCGATGGCTGCGGAGCGTTCCTCATACGTCTTCTCGAATGCCGGAACGACAAACTTGTTGACGATGTACAGCAGAACGAGGAAGGTCACCAGCGTCAGTGCGATTTCCCAGATATTGGGGACGAGGGGGTTTACCTTGCCCTCAGCCGCGCTTAGTGCTGCGTAGATCATAATTCACCCGTCTTTCTTAGACTCTAACCTTCGATTCCCTGAAAGGACCCGAAGTTTAGACGCGGCCCCAGATGAATGCGAAGACCAGGCCGAGGATGGCAAGAGCTTCGGTCAGCGCCAGGCCGAGGAAGGCGATCGGCTGCAGCACACGCTGGGCCTCCGGCTGACGTGCGACGCCGTTGATGTAAGCGGCGAAGACGAGACCCACGCCGATGGCACCGCCGATTGCGGAGAGGCCGTAACCGATGGCGTTGAGGCTACCGTAGATTTCCATTTTGTTCCTTTCAGAATGCCGATTGGCAGGGTGTTTGGATACAGGGTATTCCCCGGATGGGGAAAGCTTTTAGTGCTCTTCGACCAGTGAGCCTTGGATGTAGATGGCGGTCAGCAGGACGAAGACGTAGGCCTGAAGGGCCATGATCAGTACCTCGAAGAGGCCCATGCCGACGCCGCCGACGAACGTCAGGACGCCCAGTCCCTTCAGGAAGACGCCGCCCTCAACGATCATGTACGAGGTACCGGCCGCGGCCAGCATCACGATGAGGTGACCGGAGAGCATGGTGGCGAACAGACGAAGGCTGTGCGTCAACGGGCGGACGAAGAAGTTGGAGATGATCTCAATGATGACGATCAGCGGCAGGATGGCCTTCGGCACGCCCGAGGGGACGACGGCCAGCTTCAGGTACGCGATGCCGTGCTTCTTCAGTCCCAGGAAGATCCAGTAGACGTAGACGATGCCAGCCAGTGCGTAGGCGGTGCCCACGTGCGACGTGGTCGGCATCTGGAAGATCGGCACGACGCCGAAGAGGTTGTTCACCAGGATGAAGAAGAACAGGCTCATCAGCAGCGGGACGAAGGGCTTGAAGTCCTTCTCGCCGATGATGTCCTTGCCTACGGAGTTGCGTACGAAGTTGTACGACATCTCGCCCAGGAACTGGAATTTGCCCGGGACCATCTGGCGACGGCGGGACGCGGCCATGAAGAACCAGGAGATGAGAATGACGGAAATGATGACCAGCAGCATCTGCTTGCCGAAGCCACTCCCGTAGTCGGCTCCCCAAGGGAGGATTTCGGGGAGGTGCATGTCCTCTAGGCCGGGGGCTTTGAAGCCGCCTTCTTCTGGGGCCGCCGGAAGCGCAAGCGCGATCAACGCGGTTCCTCTCTGCAGTGTCCGTCTTTGGGCAGTTTCGGTGGGAGGCCGTTCAAGACCCCTACCGGATGAAGTTGTTGGCTGTTACTCGTCCGCATCGCGAACCCGCTGGGAGGCGCGTTCTCTTCGATGGAGGAAGGCCAGATAATATCCGGCAACGGCCCCGAGAAGGGCGCCGATCATCCAGATCCAGCTTTGATGCAACAGGAAGTCCAACAACCACCCTATCAAACCCCACGCGATGATCCCGCCAACGATGTAGTTGAAGTTTTCACGAAAACGTGAGATCTCCGACTTCGGGGAACCACTGTTGCCAGACTGGGCCATCAGTTTTTCCCTTCGCTCGTGGGGGTGGGAGTGATGGGGTCGTTGTAAAGCTGAAGGCGAAGTCGGGAGAAGGCATGCAACTCCACGATCTGCCAGATGACCACCGTCGAGATGACCCCGACCAGTAGCCAGGTTCCATCGAGCCATGCCGGTGCGCCGAAACTAAAGGCCAGCACGCCAAGCACGACTACCTTCACGACATACCCGATCATGAACGCACCGAAGGCCGCGGAGGGATTCCGTCGACCGACCAGATGTCCAATGCCCAGGCTGATGCCGAAGAAGACGATGACGACGATGCCGGCTGCCAACGAGCTACCGGCTGCTGCCGGTCCCGCAGCCAACCAGGCGACAAGTGCCACCAGCACGGTGGCGACGCCGGTGACGGCAACGCATTTGCGCAGGATCGACAGCCAGGGAGACGGGGTCTCCCCCGACTCCCTCACGGCATGTGCGCCGTGGGGATGCGCCGCCTCCGGCATGTACGTCCACCTCGTTGTCGGTCCCTCGCCCGGGCGCAGGGCACCACGACGAGGGATCAGGATTGTTGGCGTTCCCGTGGGGAACCCGGAACAATTCTACACGAGATAGAAATGTTACCTTCCCCCCGCCGTCACCTGACGGCCGGGCGTTGGCCGGATAGACGGGCGATCCATACCGGGCTGGAGAGGTAGGCGATGATCACGGCAGCCATGAACACTCCCCATACGCCCTTTCCCACACCAGGCGACTGGACGCTGAGCATGGCGCCGCCGGCGCAGAATGCCGTGGCCACGGTAACCACCAGTGCGGAACCGACGTGGCTGAGGCCTACGTCGGTCAGACGCTGGTAGACATGTTGGCGGTGTGCTGCATACCACCGCTCCCCCGCGCGGATCCTCACCAGCAATGTGTAGCCGGTATCGGCCAGGTAGATGACCACCGGCCCGAGCAGATAACCGGCTTCCATGCCGTTGAGGAACGCGGCGGCGCCCAGCGCGGCCAACGTTGCCCCGAGCAGGTAGCTGCCCACGTCGCCCAGGAAGACATGTCCCCGTCCGAGGTTCCAGGGCAGGAAGGCGGCGAACGCTGCGGCAACGACCAAGGACGGTGCGACCAGCCACGGCTGGTTGCCCATGATGCCGGCGCCGGCGAAGAACAGGCCGACGGTCAGCCCGTGGAGGCCACTGATCCCGTTGATCCCGTCCATGAAATTGGTGACGTTGATGTAGGCGGTGACCGCCAAGGCTCCCACGAGGATCCACCACAGCGAACTGTCGGTGACCGCGACCATGGCCGCGGTGCCGACGGCACCGATGACCAGTTGCACCCCAAAACGCCACCCCACCGAGACGCCGCGGTAGTCCTCGATCCACCCCAGCGTTGCAGCCGCCAGCGCCACACCGGCCACCACGGGAAGCAGCGGGCCAGCGGCGTAGGGACCGACGAACCAGACGATCGCGAAGCCCAGCAGCACGGCGACCGCAATGGTCAGCCCGACCCCACGCACCGCAGTGATGGTGTGGGAGGAACGGTCGTTGGGGACATCGATGACCCCCAGTCGCTTCAGCACCGGGATGAGGGCGAAGGGCAGCAGCACGCCGGCCGCAAAAGAGGCGACGACGGCGATGGTCTCGACGCCGGTCATGACACTGCTTCCCCTGCGTCCGGCTTGCCCAGGTGGCCCTGGCGTTCCTTCCACTCACCGAGGTCCATGTCCGCCGGGTCGAGCATGTCGATGTGGGCGTGGGAGATCTTCGGGTGCAGCGGCCGCTCGTCGCCTTCGCCCTCACCGATCAGGTCTTCGTGCAGCTTCTCCCCCGGACGCAGTCCGGTGATCTCGATTTCCACGTCCTTGCCGCTGAGCTGGATCATGTGCTCGGCCACATCCATGATGCGCACCGGATTACCCATGTCCAGGATCATGACCTCGCCGCCTCGGCCAATGGCTCCGGCCTGGATCACCAGCTGGCAGGCTTCCGGAATGGTCATGAAGAACCGAGTCGCCTCGGCATCGGTGACCGTGACCGGCCCGCCCTTGAGGATCTGCTCGGTGAACAGCGGCAGGACCGACCCACGGCTGCCGAGGACGTTGCCGAAGCGCACCGAGACGTACTTGCGTCCGGTCTGCTCACCCATCCACGCGGTGAGCTTCTCGGCAACGCGTTTGGAGTGGCCCAGGGCAGTGGTCGGATTCGCTGCCTTGTCGGTGGAGATGTTCACGTAGGTGCCCACGTCGGCCGCCCGGGCGGCATTGAGAACGTTGAGGCTGCCGATCACGTTGGTCTTCCAGGCCTCGTCGGGATACTGCTCCAGCAGGGAAACATGCTTGAGCGCCGCCGTGTGGAAGACGACCTCGGGCCGACGGTCCAAGAAGATCCCGGTCAGGGTCTCGGCGTCGCGGATATCGGCCAGTACGGTGTCTTGTCCGTCGAGCAACCCACGGCCCGTCAGGGAGATCTGGGTGGTCTGCAGCCCGGTTTCGTCGCGGTCGAGCAGGATGAGCTCGGCCGGCTTGTAGACGTTGATCTGACGGCACAGCTCGGAGCCGATGGAGCCGCCTGCCCCGGTGACCAGCACCCGTTTGCCCGTGACGTAGCCGGCGATCTCGTCAACGTGGATGTCCACGGGGTGGCGTCCAATGAGGTCCTCGATGGCCACCTCACGGAAGGAGAACTCGTGTCCGCCGGTCAGCATGTCGCGCAGCGGTGGGACCACGAGGACCTTCAGCCCCAAGGAGTGGCCCAGGTCGCTGATCTCGCGGATGGTGACGGCATCGATATTGGCCATCGCCAGCAGGACCACGGTGGCTCGCGTGCGCTTGACGACGTCGGCGAGGTCCTCGCGGCGGCCCAACACCGGTACGGAGGAGATCCGCAGGTGTTTCTTGCTGGGATCGTCGTCGATCAGGCCGACGGGCTGCCACGGGGAGAGCCGGTCATTGCTCATCCGCGTGACGATGGATTTGCCGACGAATCCGGCACCGTAGATCAGGGTGCGTTCGGCGTGGTCCCCGGGCTTGGTCTTGGACTCGACGTGCATGCGCTTGGCATAGCGGATGGCTGCCATGAAGATGCAGGCGAAGGGGAACGCGATGAGCCCGGTGCCGCGGGCGATCTGCATCGGAATACCGGCGAAAAGCAGGACCGCGGTGAGGATCACCGAGACGGCGACGGTGACGATGACCAGCAGCTTGGCCTCGTGGAAGGACCCGAAGCTGTACCGGCCGCGATAGAGCGAGAGGGTGGTGCCGACGATGAATTGGCTGACGATGGCCACGGCGCAGACGATCGCGATGCCGTCGATCTTGCCGGGATCGAAGGTCATCTCGTAGCGCAGGATCACTGCCACGACGATGGCGATGATCCAGGCCACGGCATCGAGAAGGAATTGGGAGCCGAGCCAGAGGATGCGGTCGCTGCTGGCGGTTTTGGGGACGTCGGGGCTTTGCCTGCTGCTCATGGATGGGCGACGCTCAGGTCTGTGCTCCTCGTGAAGGGGCCGGATTCCCGGCCGGGTCGCCGTACGCTGCGGCGTCCGGACATCGTGGGTGGTACTTGCGGGGCGGGTCAGCCGATCAGACGATCAGCCGGCCGGATCGTGCTCCGCGTCGTCCTTCAGTTCTACACCAGAACCTTCCGGTTCTGCTTGAACGTTGGTCGCGTCGGGCCCCTCCTCGCCGAAGCCGAGCAGCGAGGGGACGTGTCGGCGTAGTTCCTCCAGGGGCAGCGCGCCCTGGCGGACGACGCGCAGGACGTCGCCGGTGCAGTCCACGATCGTGGATGCCAGACCGGGCACGACGGCGTCGTCCGGGGCATCCACCTCGTCGGGGTCCACCGCTGGGCGGGGCCCCCCGTCCAGGTAGACGGCAACCGACTCGGCCAGCATCGCCTCGGCCTCGGCAGCGGTGGTTGCTGCAGGCTGGCCCGAACGGTTGGCGCTGGACACGGCCAGCGGCCCGGTGGCGTCCAGGAGGTCGCGGGCCAGGTCGTCATCGGGGATGCGCAAGGCAACGGTGCCCCGGGTCTCCCCCAGGTCCCAGGTCAGGCTCGGTTGGCTACGCAGGATCAAGGTCAGCGGGCCGGGCCAGAAGAAGTTGGCCAGTAGACGAGCGTCCTCGGGGATGTCCGTCGCCAGTCCGTCCAGCGTGCCCACCCGCGGGATGAGCACGGGCGGTGGCATGGTGCGCCCGCGGCCCTTGGCCGCCAGCAGCGTGGCGACGGCCTGCGGGGAGAAGGCGTCGGCCCCGATCCCGTACACGGTGTCCGTGGGCAGGACGATGCACTGCTTGGAGGCGATGGCCTCCTGGGCGGCGGCCAGCCCCTCGGATCGGGCAGGTTCTGTGCTGCAGTCAAAGCGTTCGGTCACGGGATCCATTCTTCCATGTCGTGCTGTGGGTTCCGCCCTCAGGCGAGGTACCCGGAGGTGACGCGGTCGGCGTCGTTCAAGTCGCGGTGACCGTTGATGTCGACCCAGCGGGAGCTGGCGCCGAAGAGACCCAGCATGGCGGGACCCTGGAGGTCTGCATGTTCGAGCGCCAGATAGCCACCGGGGACCAGGAGCCGCTCGGCGGTGGTGATCACCGCGCGCGGCAGCTCCAGCCCGTCAGGGCCGCCACCGTACAGCGCCAGTTCCGGGTCGTGGTCACGGACCTCGGGGTCGCGCGGAATGGCGCCCGGAGGGATGTAGGGAGGGTTGGATACGACAATGTCAAAGCGCCCCTCCTGCCCCTCGAGCGCAGTGCGCAGGTCACCGGCCACGAGCTGGACCCCATGGGGTGCCGTGTTCACCGCGGCATACGGATAGGCATCTTCACTGAGCTCGACGGCGTGCACTTCGGCCCCGGGGACTTCGCTGGCGACCGACGCGGCGACGGCGCCGGAACCGGTACCCAGATCCACGACGCGCACGGCACCGCGTTCGGCCAGGACCTGACGGGCCCGGTCGATCGCCAGTTGGGCCAGCAGCTCGGTTTCCGGACGGGGGATGAACACCCCGGGCCCGACGGATAGCTCGAGATGGCGGAAGTACGCGACCCCCGTCAGGTGCTGGAGAGGGATGCGCGTCGCCCGCCGGTCCACCAGTTCGGCGTAGCCGACGGGGGCTGGGGTACCGGCGAGGGCCAGTGCGCCCACCCGTCCCCGGGAGACGTCGAGCAGATGCGCGGCCAGCAACTCTGCATCGGCACGCGGGGAGGGGACACCGGCGTCGTGCAGTTGTGCCGTGGCCCGGCGCAGTGCCTCCTCGAGATCCACCGACACCCTACTTCTTCTGGTCGTCGCCGATGGCATCGAGCCGGTCCTGTTCGTCCATCTCGATGCAGGAGGTGATCACCGGGCCCAGTTCACCGTTCATCACGTGGTCCAGGTTGTAGGCCTTGTACCCGGTGCGGTGGTCCGCGATCCGGTTCTCCGGGTAGTTGTAGGTGCGGATGCGCTCGGAGCGGTCCATGGTGCGCACCTGGGACTTGCGGATGTCGGAATTCTCGGCGTCGATGATCTCCTGCTGGTGGGCCAGCAGGCGGGAGCGCAGCACGCGCATCGCGGCCTCGCGGTTCTGGATCTGTGACTTCTCGTTCTGCATGGCCACCACGATGCCGGTGGGCAGGTGGGTGAGGCGCACCGCGGAGTCGGTGGTGTTCACCGACTGGCCGCCCGGACCGGAGGAGCGGTAGACGTCGACCTTCAGGTCGTTGGCGTGGATCTCCACTTCCTCGGGCTCGTCGACCTCGGGCAGCACCAGGACACCGGCGGCGGAGGTGTGGATGCGCCCCTGCGACTCGGTGACCGGCACGCGCTGCACACGGTGGACACCGCCCTCGAACTTCAGGTGCGCGTAGACACCCTCGGCGGGGTCGTTCGACTTGCCCTTGATGGCCATCTGGGCGTCCTTGTAGCCGCCAAGATCCGACTCATTGAAGGAGATGAGTTCGGTCTTCCAGCCCATGTGCTCAGCATAGCGGGTGTACATGCGCAACAGGTCCGCAGCGAACAGGGCCGCCTCGTCGCCGCCCTCCCCGCCCTTGACCTCGAGGATGACATCACGTGCGTCGTTGGGGTCACGCGGGATCAGCAGCCGGCGCAGCTTCTCCTCCACCACGGGCAGGTCTTCTTGCAGACGGGCAGCTTCCTCGGCGAATTCCGGGTCCTCGTCGGCCATGGAGCGGGCTGCCTCGAGGTCGTCCACGAGCTGGGTATAGCGCTTGTGTGCCTCGACGATGCCATTGAGCTGCGCGCTGCGCCGCCCGAGCTTGCGGGCCAGCGACTGGTCCTGGTAGACGGCGGGATCGCTGAGTTGGCGCTGCAGGTCGGCGTGCTCGTCGAGCAGGCCCTGGACGGACTCGAACATTGGCTCTTCTTTCTCGGCATCACCGCGGCCGCTTGGCCACGTTGTGCCCCAGTCTAGGGAGGTTTGTGCCGCGTTGGCGGCTTAACGCACAACGCCCGGTCCGGCCCCGCACATGATGGCGGGACCGGTTCCGGGCGTGTCAGGCAGCTAGGAGTCGGACTTGGACCCGAGGGTCGTCTTGGACACCAGCATGAGGAATTCGGCGTTGGATTGCGTCTCGCGGATCTTGGAGGTCAGGACCTCCAGGGCCTGCTGCGTCTCCAGGCCGGAGAGCACGCGGCGCAGGCGCCACATGATCTTGATCTCCTCGGCAGAGAGCAGGTTCTCCTCGCGGCGGGTGCCGGAATCCTTGACGTCGACGGCCGGGAAGATGCGCTTGTCAGCCAGCTGGCGGGACAGGCGCAGCTCCATGTTGCCGGTGCCCTTGAACTCCTCGAAGATGACCTCGTCCATCTTGGAACCGGTCTCCACCAGGGCGGTGGCCAGAATGGTCAGCGAGCCACCGTTCTCGATGTTGCGGGCGGCACCGAAGAAGCGCTTCGGCGGGTACAGCGCCGCCGAGTCCACGCCACCGGAGAGAATGCGGCCCGACGCGGGTGCGCTGAGGTTGTAGGCACGGCCCAGGCGGGTCATCGAGTCCAACAGGACCACGACGTCCATGCCCATCTCCACGAGGCGCTTGGCACGCTCGATGGCCAGTTCGGCGACCGTGGTGTGGTCATCTGCCGGGCGGTCGAAGGTCGAGGCGATGACCTCGCCCTTGACCGTGCGCTGCATGTCGGTGACTTCCTCGGGACGTTCGTCGACGAGGACCATCATCAGGTGTACTTCGGGGTTGTTGACCGTGATCGCGTTCGCGATGGACTGCAGGATCAGGGTCTTGCCGGCCTTCGGCGGGGAGACGATCAGGCCACGCTGGCCCTTGCCGATGGGGGCCACGAGGTCGATGACGCGCGGGCCGACGAGCTTGGCCTCGGTCTCCAGGCGCAGACGCTGCGAGGGGTAGAGCGGGACGAGCTTGTTGAACTCGACACGGTCCTTGTTCTCCTCGACGGGCTTGCCGTTCACCGAGGTCAGCTTCACCAGCGCGTTGAACTTCTGGCGCTGGTTGCCGCTGTTGTTGTTGTTCTCGCCGTCACGCGGTGCGCGGATGGCGCCGACGACGGCGTCGCCCTTGCGCAGGTTGTTCTTCTTGACCTGGTTCAGCGTGACGTAGACGTCGTTGGGACCGGGCAGGTAGCCGGAGGTGCGCACGAAGGCGTAGTTCTCCAGCACGTCCAGGATGCCGGCCACGGGCAACAGGACGTCATCCTCGGTCACCTCGGTGTCGTCGACCTCGGGCTGGTTCCGGTTGCGTCCGCGACGGTTGTTCCGGTCATTGCGGTCGTTGCGGTTGTTCCGGTCGCGGTTGCGCTCGCGACGGTTGTTGCGGCCGTTGCGGTCGTTGGAGTCGTTGTCCCGCTGGTTGTCCCGGCGGTTGTTGTTCTCCCGCTGGTTCTCCTGCTGGTTGTTTCGACCCGAGTCGTTCTGCTGGCTCTTCTGGCTCTCGTCGCGGTTGCTGTCGCGGTTGTTGTCGCGCGATTCGTTGGACGTGTCGCCATCATTGTTGTCGCGGCGGTTGCGGGAGCGGCGATTGCGCGAGCGGTCGTTGCGATCGCCCCGGTCGTTGCGCTCATCGGAACGGTCCTCGTTGCCGCCCTGGTCGGCGTTGCCCTGATCCTGCCCGGCATCCTGGGTGGACTCGACGGACTGCTGGTTGGCATTTCCGTTGTCGGAGGCGCGACGGGAGCCACGTCCGCGACGCTGGTTCGCACCGGTTTCGCCCGAGGTCTCGGAGTCGCCTGCGGTGGTGGTCTGCGCGGGAGCGGACTCGGCCGTCTCGGTGACCTGCGGTGCCTGGCCATCGCTGCTGGCGCGGCGGCTGCGGCCACGGCCACGGGCGGGGCGCTCGGAGGAGTCGGCATCCTTGCCGGAGGTGGCCTTGTCGGCAGGGGCCTGCTCGGTGGCGGCTGCCTGCTTCGGGGCGGATTCGGCCTTCGGGGCCTTCTCGCGGTCGGCGACGGAGCCGCCACGCTGGTGGTTCGAGATCGCGGTCACGAGGTCGCCCTTGCGCATGCGTGATCCACCGGTGATCCCCAGTTGCGACGCCAATGCCTGGAGCTGGGCGAGCTTGAGCCCGGCCAGTCCGTTCTGTGGTGCCGTCGAAGTTTCTTCCACGCCTGCAGTCAGGCTGGTGGTTTCGGTCACGAAGGTTCCTTCCCCCTCGTCAGGCGGATCGTGTCGGAACGATCCGCTGGGTTGTCTTCCGGTGATCCGCTTCAGATGCGGGCCGGCTGCCGGACGCAGCGGCGGAAAGCCGATGGCGTCCTGATGCATTCATCCTGTGTGGTGGCCGTCTGATTCCCCAGGAGTCGGGGAACGGCCAGTCTGAAAGCCGCACGCGGTGACGCGTCGGGCCGACACATGGGATCCACAAAGTGGGGTTCTCGAAGTGCACGATCCACGCGAGTCCGGATTCCGGCTGTGGCAACTCGCCACGGACCCGGAAACCGGGGTCAATACCGCTAGTGCCCTTCCAGTCTAGCACCGACGCGGTCGACGCCGGGCATCAGGACACGCCAGGACACGCCGGTCGTCCCGGCCCCGTCGCCCGGCGCCGCCGCGACGATGTCGGCGACCCGGCGCGCCTCGTCCTCGGAGGCGGCCAACACCAACACGGTGGGGCCGGCGCCGGAAACGACCGCCGCATGCCCCGCAGCACGCAACCGCTCGATCAGCTCTGCCGAGGCCGGCATGGCGGGCGCACGGTATCCCTGGTGCAGGCGGTCTTCGGTGGCGGGCAACAGCAATGACGGATCCGCGGCCAGGGCATGCACCAGGAGTCCAACCCGCGCGCCATTCGCTGCAGCCGTGGCATGGGGGACGGAATCGGGCAGGAGCGAGCGTGCCGTGCGGGTGGAGAGTTCGATGTCCGGGACGGCCACCACGGGAACGATGCGCTCGTCCAACGAGAGCCGGGTACTGGTGGATCCGGAGTCATCCTGCATCGACAGCGTCAGGGCACCGAAGACCGCGGGCGCCACGTTGTCCGGGTGCCCCTCCAAGCGGGCGGCCGCTGCGAAGATCGGCTCGCGGTCGGTGATCGCGCGGCGCAGCGTGGCGGGCAACAGGGCGTCGGCCGCCGTGAGCGCCGAGACGATCGCGGCGGCAGAGGAGCCGAGTCCACGCCCATGGGGGATGACGTTGCGGGCCTGCAACCGCAGCCCGGCGGGTGCCGCACCCGCATCTGACCAGCGGGCCAGAATGGTCCGGGCCACCAGGTGGCTGGAGTCGGTGGGCAGGCAGCCGGCCCCCTCCCCCTCGATGTCCACGTGCACTCCCGTTTCGGCGGTGGTCGTGACCGTCAGGGTGTCATGCAGACCCAGCGCCAGCCCGAGGCAGTCATAGCCCGGGCCCAGGTTGGCGGTGGTTGCCGGCACGACGACGGTCACGCTCTGTCCCGGAGCGACCGAGGGTCCGATCGCCGGAGCCTGCGGGACGGGCGCGCCGGCCGTGTTGCTGGAGGCCATCGCTCAGGCCAGGCCGAGGGCGTTGGCGACGGAGACGACGTCGAAGTCCACCTTGGTGGGGGTGACATCGGAGCCATCGGCGTTGCGCAGGGCCCACTGCGGGTCCTTCAATCCGTGCCCGGTGACGGTGATGACGATCTTCTTGCCGCTCGGCACCTCGCCGGCGGCGTGGTACTTGAGCAGGCCGGCGACCCCGGCGGCGGAGGCCGGTTCGACGAAGACGCCCTCACGGGCCGAAAGCCAGCGGTGGGCCTCGAGGATCTCCTCGTCGGTGACGGCGTCGATCAGGCCACCGGATTCATCCCGTGCCGCTTCGGCCTGCTCCCAGGAGGCGGGATTGCCGATGCGGATGGCGGTGGCGATGGTGTCCGGTTCGGTGATCGGGTGCCCGGCGACGATCGGCGCGGATCCGGCGGCCTGGAAGCCCCACATGATGGGGCGCTTCGTGGACACCGCGGGCAACGTCCCTGCAGTTTCGGAATCGTAGGGCTCGGAGTACTCCTTGTAGCCCTTCCAGTACGCGGTGATGTTCCCGGCGTTGCCGACGGGCAGCAGATGGTAGTCCGGTGCGTCGCCGAGGAAGTCCACGACCTCGAAAGCGCCGGTCTTCTGGCCTTCGATGCGCGCGGGGTTCACCGAGTTCACCAGGAAGACCGGGTAGTTCTCGGACAGTTTGCGGGCCACGTCCAGGCAGTTGTCGAAGTTGCCGTTGACCTGCAGCAACTCGGCACCATGGGCGATGGCCTGGGAGAGCTTGCCCATGGCGATCTTGCCGTCCGGAACCAGCACGGCGCAGGTCAGCCCGGCCTGCGTGGCGTACGCCGCGGCCGAGGCCGAGGTGTTCCCGGTCGAAGCGCAGACCACTGCCTGGGCGCCGGCAGCGACGGCAGCGGTGATGGCCATGGTCATGCCGCGGTCCTTGAAGGAGCCGGTGGGGTTCATCCCCTCGACCTTCAGGTACACCTCGGAGCCGGTGAGCTCGGAGAGCGCCGGGGCGAAGACCAGCGGGGTGCCACCCTCCCCCAGCGTGATGATCCGGGTGGACTCGTTGACGGGCAGGCGGGATGCGTATTCGCGGATGACTCCGCGCCACTGGTGGGCCACTTAGTTTCCTTCGACTCTCAGTACTGATGTAACGGCGGTGACGACCTTCAGGGCCTCGATGTCCGCCACGGTGGCGGCCAGGGCGGCCTCGCTGCCCTGGTGGGTGACGAAGCGCAGCGTGGCCGATCCGGGTTCGTCCCCGTCGACGGGCTCGGGGATCTGGCGCATGGATTCGATGGAGACCCCACGGTCGGTGAAGATCGTGGCGATCTTGGCCAGCACGCCGGTCTTGTCGTTGACGCGCAGCCCGATGCTGTAGCTGGTGGAGACGGCCTCGATGGGCAGGGCCCGTACGGTTCCGGTGGTGGCCTCGGTGCGTCCGGGTCCACCCAGCACCACACGGCGTGCTGCGGAGACGACGTCGCCGACCACTGCGGACGCGGTGGGCTTGCCGCCGGCCCCCTGGCCGTAGAACATCAGCTCCCCGGCGTTGTCGGCCTCGACGAACACCGCATTGAACGCGCCGTGGACGGCGGCCAGCGGGTGGACGCGTGGGATCAGCGTGGGGTGGACCCGCACGCCGACGCCCTCGGAGCCGTTGCCGTCGCCGAGGCGCTCGGCGATGGCCAGCAACTTGATGACCATGCCCTGTTGACGTGCCGCGGCGACGTCTTCGGCGGTGACGGCGGTGATGCCCTCGCAGTGCACGTCGTCCAGGTCGAACGGCGCATGGAAGGACAGGGTGGCCAGGATGGCCGCCTTCGCGGCGGCGTCGTGCCCCTCGATGTCAGCGGTGGGGTCGGCCTCGGCGTAACCGAGTTCCTTGGCCCGGGCCAGAGCGTCATCGAAGGCGGCGCCGGTGGTGTCCATGGCGTCCAGGATGTAGTTCGTGGTGCCGTTGACGATGCCCATGACCTTGGTGATCCGGTCACCGGCCAGCGAATCACGGATGGGCCGCAGGATCGGGATGGCCCCGGCAACCGCCGCCTCGTAGGCGAGCTGGACGCCGGCGTCCCCGGCGCGGGCGGACAGCCCGGGCAGGTCCTTGGCCAGCAGCGCCTTGTTCCCGGTGACCACCGTGGCACCGCCGTCGATGGCCCGGCGGATCAGCGTCGCCGCCGGTTCCAGCCCGCCCATGAGCTCGATGACGATGTCGGCGTCGTCGATGAGCGCCTCGGCATCGGTGGTGAACAGCGACGCGGGCAACTCGACGTCACGCCGTGCCGCGGTGTTGCGTACCGCGATGCCGGCGAGCTCGAGCTCGGCGCCCACCCGTGTGGTCAGTTCACTGGCGTCGTCCAACAGGATTCGTGCCACCTGTGATCCGACATTGCCGCAGCCGAGCAGGGCCACCCTGAGTTTCTTCACGTGTTATCTACGCTCCCATGTCACGGGCCAACAAATCGTCTTCGGTTTCCCTGCGGATGATGGTGCGGGCCGTGCCGCCGCGAACGGCGACGACCGCAGGGCGGGCCAGGTAGTTGTAGTTGCTGGCCAATGCCCAGCAGTAGGCCCCGGTCCCGGGGACCGCGAGCAGGTCGCCCGCCGCCACATCGTCCGGCAGGTAAACGTCCCGCACGACTATGTCACCACTTTCGCAGTGCTTTCCAACCACGCGGGACATAATCGGTTCGCTATCCGTCACACGCGAGGCCAGCACGGCGGTGTAGTCCGCGTCGTAGAGGACCGGGCGGGCGTTGTCGCTCATCCCGCCGTCGACGGAGACGTAGCGCCGCGGCAGCGTGCCCCCGTCGGCGTCGACCGCCACCGTCTTGCGCACCCCGGCCTCGTAGAGGGTGAAGGTGCCGGGCCCGGCGATGGCCCGGCCCGGCTCGATGGAGATGCGAGGGACCGCCAGGGAGAGCGCGGCGGCTTCCTCCTGCACGACGGCGGCCATCGCCTGGGCGAGGTCGGCGGGCTCCCGCGGGGTGTCGGCCTCGGTGTAGGCGATGCCGTAGCCGCCGCCCAGGTCCAGCTCCGGCAGCTGGACCCCGTGCTCGTCGCGGATGGCGGCAAGGAAGCCGAGCATCTTGCGGGCGGCCATTTCGAACCCCTCGGCCTCGAAGATCTGTGAGCCGATGTGCGCGTGGATGCCCAGCAGGGTGATGGTGGGTGCGCCCAGCGCGAAGGCGACGGCCGCGGCGGCCGGCGAGGCACCGGCGTCGTCCGCCACCATGGAGAGGCCGAACTTCTGGTCCTCGTGGGCGGTGGCGATGAATTCGTGGGTGCTGGCATGCACGCCGGGGGTCAGCCGGAGCATGACGTTGGCGGTGGTGCCGAGCCGCCCGGCGATGGCGGCGACGCGTTCGAGCTCGTCCTGGCTGTCCACCACGATCCGGCCCAGCCCCATTCCCAGGGCCGTCTCGATCTCGGCGGTGGACTTGTTGTTCCCGTGCAGGCCCAGGTTCGCGGCCGGGACCCCGGCGCGCCGGGCCACGGCGAGCTCGCCGCCGGAGCAGGTGTCCAGCCGCAGCCCCTCCTCGGTCACCCAGCGGGCGACCTCGGTGCACAGGAACGCCTTGCCGGCATAGTAGACGTCGACCCCGCCGCACAGCTGCCCGAAGGCCGCATTGAACGCGTCGCGGAAGCCGGCGGCGCGGGAGCGGAAATCGTCCTCGTCCAGCACGAACAGCGGGGTGCCGTGCTCGCGGGCCAGCTCGCCCACGCGCAGTCCCTGGACGGCGAGCTCGCCGTCCCCGGTGCGCGCGACGCCGGCGGCCCACTGCCCCGGTCGCAGGGCGTTCGCGTCATCGGGGTAGGACAGCCAGTCGGGGGCCAGGTTCGAGGCGGCCACGGCTACATCTTCTCCGGTGCCGAGACGCCGAGCAGGTCCAGCCCGTTGGCCAGGACCTGGGTGGTGGCGTCGTTGAGCCAGAGGCGGGTGCGGTGGATCGGCTCCACCGCCTCGTCGTTGACCGGGGTGACGCGGCAGGCGGCGTACCAGCGGTGGTAGGCACCGGCGATCTGCTCGATGTGGCGGGCCACCCGGTGCGGTTCGCGGAAGGAGGCTGCCTGGCCGACGACGGAGGGGAACTGCCCCAGCATGGCCAGCAGCTCGTTTTCGGTGGGGTGGGTCAGCAGCGAGGCGTCGAAGTCGGTGCGCTCGACGCCCTTGGCGACCGCGGTGCGTGCGGCGGCGCAGGAGCGCGCATGGGCGTACTGGACGTAGAACACCGGGTTGTCGTTGGTGTTCTTCTTCAGCAGTTCCGGGTCCAGGGCCATCGGCGAGTCCGCGGGGTAGCGGCCCAGCGAATAGCGCAGAGCATCGGCCCCGAGCCAGTTGATCAGGTCGCGCAGCTCGATGATGTTGCCGGCACGCTTGGACAGCTTGGCCCCGTTGACGGAAATCAGCTGGCCGATGAGGATCTCGATGTTGTGCTGCGGATCGTCCCCGGCGCAGGCCGCGATGGCGCGCAGGCGGGAGACGTATCCGTGGTGGTCCGCGCCGAGGAGGTAGATCTTCTCCGGGAAGCCCCGGTCCTTCTTGGACAGGTAGTACGCGGCGTCGGCGGCGAAGTAGGTCGGTTCCCCATTGGCGCGGATCAACACGCGGTCCTTGTCGTCGCCGAAGTCGGTGGTGCGCAGCCACTGTGCCCCGTCCTGGTCGAAGACGTGGCCCTGCCCGCGCAGCCGTTCCACGGCCTCCTCCACGGCGCCGCCGGAGTGCAGCTGCTGTTCGGAGAAGAACACGTCGAAGGCGACCCCGAAGTCGGCGAGGGTCTCCTGGATGTCGGCCAGCTGCGCGGTGTAGGCCAGCTCCCGGACCACCGGCAGGGCGGCTTCCTCGGTGAGCTCGCGGATCCCGGGGTGCTGGGCGGCGACCTGGTGGGCCAGGTCGGCGATGTATTCGCCGGGGTAGCCGCCCTCGGGAACCGGCAGGGAGTGCAGGCGGTTGTAGACCGATTGGGCGAAGACGTTCATCTGGTTGCCGGCGTCGTTGATGTAGTACTCGCTGGTCACCGAGGCGCCGCTGGCCTTAAGCACCCGGGCAATCGAGTCGCCCAGGGCGGCCCAGCGCGTGTGCCCGATGTGCAGCGGTCCCGTGGGGTTGGCGGAGACGAACTCCATGTTCACCACATGGCCGGCGAGCGCCTGGTTGGAGCCGTAGGCCGCGCCCGCCTCGACGATCGCCTTCGCCAGTTCGCCGGCGGCGGCGGCGTCGACGGTGATGTTCAGGAATCCGGGTCCGGCGATCTCCACGGCGGTGACGCCGGGGATCTCCACCAGGCGCCCGCGCAGCACGGTGGCGAATTCGCGCGGGTTCATGCCGGCCTTCTTGCCCAGCTGCAGGGCGATGTTCGTCGCCCAGTCGCCGTGTTCGCGGCTCTTCGGTCGCTCCACCCGCACCTCGTCGGGGACGTCGACGGCGAATTCACCGGCGTCGACGGCGTCGCGCAGGCAGGCGGAAATGGCGAGGGAGAGTTCTTCAGGAGTCACCCCCCAAGGATAACGGGCGTAGCGCCCGCTCCCCGACTCGGTGAATCCGCTGGTCACCGACGCGGCGGCCGTGCCCGGACCGGGCCCCGGCGCACCCCTCCCGCTCGGGCCCCGTGGCTGGTAGATTCCGAACCAACTGCTTCACAGGGACGGGGAAAGCATGGACGGGGACCGCACCGGTCGACGGCTGCCACGGCCGCCCGCCGTGTTCGTGCTCGTCTTCCTTGGTGCGCTGCTGGTCGTCTTCGGCGCCGCTGCCCTGCCGTCGATGACCCACCACAGCCCGCAGGGGCTGGTGCTGCCGGCGCCGGACATTACCCAGCCGGCCGCAGCGCCGGCGTCCTCCGCGCCTGCCGAGGAGGACACCGGCGCCGGGCACCGACCTGACGATGCGGCGATCGGCAGGATCGGGCAGGCAATTGCGGCGGTCCTGTTCGGCGTCGTCGTCCTGTTCGTGGTCGGCATGGCGCTCTCGTTGCGCCGGGGTGCCCGCGCCGCCGACCCGCCCCCGGCCGTCCCGGTCGACGACATTGCCGCGGAGGCGCGACTGCGTGCCGAGGTCGCCGCCACGCTGGCCCGGGCGCAGACTTCCCTGGTGGACGCCACGCCGGCACAGGCCGGACCGGGCATCATTGCCTGCTGGGCCGAACTCGAACGCCTGGCGGCCGCCCACGGCCTGCGGCGGGACCGGGCCTTGACGCCGACCGAGCAGGCCGCGGCCATGCTGGCGGCCTTCGGCGTGGCCGCGCCGCCCCTGGCCCGGCTGCTGGCCCTCTATGAACGGGTCAGGTACGACGTCGCGGTGCCCGGCTTCCAGCCCGACCCCGGCCAGGTGCGCCAGGCCGGGGCCGATTTCGCCCGCCTGGCCGCCGACGTCGGCGCCTCCGGCCGGGCCCGCACGGGGACCCGGACATGAGGCGCTCCAGACGCCGCCCTCCCGGCGCACGGCGGCCGACGGCGTGGATCGGGCCGCTGTGCTTCGGCGCCCTGGCCCTGGCCTTTTGCCTCTACACCCGCATCGATCCCGGCCACGTCGCCTTGTTCACCGCGCTGGGAATCTGCCTGGGATACCTGTTCACCCTGTTCCCGCTGCTGACCTTCTCCGGGCGGGCCATGCTCGCCCCCGGACGGCCCGCGAACGGCAACGAGGCCTTCCGCACCACCGCCTTCGCCCTGCTGGCCCGGCGCCTGCACCGCCACTCCCCCGCTGCACGGGCCCTGGAACAAGCGGTGGGGACGGCGGCCCGCCTCGCGGGTGGCGCCGCAGCCGTGGGCCCGGCGACCGCCATCGTGCAGCGTGAACTGGCCGCGGGCCACGACCTGACCGCCCGGCAGGCGACGGCGGCCGCCCACGAGGTCCGGGCCTTTCTCGCCGACCCGCTGGGCCCGGCCCTGGGCCCGGCCACTGCCCCCTCGAAAGGAACCCCATGACCGAACGCCCCGTCCCGGCCGGCCCCCACCCCGGCACCGGGAACGCCGAACCGGCCGTCGAGCGCATTGCAGCCGCCGGCGCCTCCGTCCTCGAGAGCGTCGGCCGGGCGGTGGTGGGCACCCGCGAACCGCTGCGCCTGGCGCTGGCCGCGGTCCTGGCCGGCGGGCATGTGCTCTTCGAGGACATGCCCGGGCTGGGCAAGACCCTGGTGGCCCGGTCGCTGGCGCAGACCCTCGGCCTGGGGTTCCGCAGGCTCCAGTGCACCCCGGACCTGCTGCCCTCCGACGTCACCGGTTCCTCGATCTTCGATCCGGTGGAGCGCACCTTCGATTTCCAGCCGGGGCCGGTGTTCACGGGCCTGCTGCTGGCCGACGAGATCAACCGCACCTCCCCGAAGACGCAATCGGCACTGCTGGAGGCCATGGCCGAGGGGCAGGTCTCAGTGGAGGGGGCCACGCGGACGCTGCCGGTGCCGTTCCATGTCTTTGCCACCTCGAACCCCGTCGAGGTCGAGGGAACCTATCCGCTGCCGGAGGCGCAGTTGGACCGCTTCCTGGTCCGCCTGTCGCTGGGCTACCCCACGCCCGACGCCGAGGCCGACATCGTAGGACGCCGGCTGGTGCGCGGGCTCGCCGAGCCGGTGCTGGATCCCGTGCTGGACCCCGCGGGACTGCGCGACCTGCAGGAGGAGCTGGCTCGGATCCCGGTCTCGCCGGACATCGTCGCCTATGCGGTCCGCCTCGCCGCCGCCAGCCGCGACCTGGACGAGGTGCAGGTGGGCGCCTCCCCCCGAGGCTCCCAGGCCCTGGTGCTGCTGGCGCGCGCGGTGGCCGCCCTGGACGGCCGGGCCTACGTGGTGCCGGAGGACGTCAAGACCGTCGCGGTCCCGGGGCTGGCCCACCGGCTGGTGCTCTCCCCCGCGGCGTGGGCGCGGGGGTCGGACCCGGTGGAGCTGGTCCGCCGGCTCACCGCCGCGGTCCCCGGGCCGGCCACCACACCGTGAACGAGACCCCGGACCGTCCGGCCCGGCTACTGGACGCCCGCAACCGCCCGGCCGGTGCCGGCCCGGCGGCCCGCTCGCCACAGTGGGGTGTCGCCGTCGTCCTGGCCCTGCTCTTCGCCGTCGGGGCGGCGGTCGCCCGGCGTCCGGACCTCGCCGTGTTCGGCGGACTCTTCGCGCTGGTCGCCGTGTCGACACCGCACCGCTTCAGCCAACGGCACGCACCCGGGCTGGGTTTCGTGCCGGACACCGTCCGGGATGGCGCCCGGGGGGCGCGGCGGGCCGTCGCCTTTAGCGACCAGGCAGGCACCGCCGACGCGGCACCCGCGTTGATGGCCGTGCGCGCCCTGGCCCCGGGCGGCAGGGAATCCGCGCTGATCGCCACGACGGCCGAGACCACGCTGGTGGGGGTCCGCGTGCCGTTGGGGGGACGGCGGGACCTGCTGGACTACCGGGTGTCGACGTACAGCCCGGACCTGGGCATTAGCCGCGACGAAGCCACCACCGGGGTGCTCACCGCCATGCTCCAACCGCAGGCCGAACCACTGCGCCGGCTTCCGGTGCCCTCGGCCCTGCGGGCGCACGCCGGCTCGCACCATGCCCGGCTCCGCGGCGGCGGCACCGAAATCCGCGACATCGGCCCGATGCGCCCCGGCGATGACCGGCGCCACATCGACTGGCGGGCCACCGCGCGCAGCACCGATGCCGCAGCCACGCCGCTGGTGCGCCGCTACCTCGCGCCGGCCGACGCCGGGGTCACCCTGGCCATCGATGCCCGGGTGGACATCCCCTCCCGGGTGGCCGCCTGGATCGCCCCGAGCCTGGACGCGTTGCGGATGCCCTCCAGCCTGCAGCTGACCCGCCGTGCCGCCGGATCGGTGGCGGCGGCGTATGCCGCCCGGGGCGACCGGGTCGGGCTGCTGGACGCCTTTGGATTCGGCGCCCCCCTGCGTCCCGCCGGCGGGCACCGCCAGCTCGAGCTGCTGCGCCGCCGGCTGGCCGCACTGGCCGTGCCCTCCACCAGCATCGAGCCCTCCCGCACCCCGGCCCCCGCCCCCGGGAGCCTCGTCTACTTCTTTTCGCCGCTGCTTGACCCCGATACCGCAGCGGTTCCGGCCCACTGGGTGCGATCCGGGCACCTCGTCGCCGTCGTGGACACCCTGCCGGACCCCGATGCCACGGGATTGCCGGCCGCCGAGGCGCAGGCCCTCTCCCTGCTGCTGGCCACCCGGGCCGCCGTCCGGGCCGAATTGGCCCGGGAGGGCATCCCGGTCCTGCCCGCAGACAACCTGCGTGAATCCCTCGAGCAGTGGGCCCTGCAACACACCCGCTCCCGGACCGTCCCCGGTGGCGCCCGGTGAAGCCGATGATCCGGGCGTTGGCCCCGGTCCACCGGCACGCCTCCCTGGAACCGCTGGGGCCGGGCACGGTTCCCGGGGCGGCCCTGGCCCTGGCTGCCGCCGCCCTGCTGGTGGCCGGGACACTGCCGGCGGCGATCGCTGCGGCGGCCGGGCAGGGCCTGCTCGAATGGGTCGGCGCCCTGGCGGCCGTCGGCGCCGGTGCCGCACTCGTCCTGCTGTGGCCCCAGCACATCAGCGCGCTCATCGCGTTGCTGCTGCTGGGGGCGGCCTATGTGCGCATCGCCGCGGTGGGTGCCTGGACGCTGCCGCTGTACGTGCTGGATGCACACCTCCTCTATGTGCTGCTCGGCCTGGCCGCGATGGGCCCGCGGTCCTCCCGGTTCACCCGCGCCGCCCTGCGCGCCGCGGCCCGGGCGGCCCTCTGGGCCCAGATCGGCGCCCAGCTGCTCGCCGCCGTCGCGCTCTTGCTGGCGTGGTGGGGCCGGGGGGCCTCCGGTGCCCTGGGGGCCGCCGCCGGGATCGTCTCGGCCTGTGTACTGGCCGGTGGCGCCCTGGCCGCCTCACGGATCGCGGGGCGCCCCGAGAACCCTGGCTAGGGCCCGCCGCCACCGGTTACGCGACGGCCCCGACTTCCTGCTAAGCTCTTTGAGGTTCCCGCCGCAGGCACGATCGCGGCACGCCCTCGTAGCTCAGGGGATAGAGCGGCTGCCTCCGGAGCAGCAGGTCGAAGGTTCGAATCCTTTCGAGGGCACCACTGGGGGGCACACGGATCAGGTCCCCGGCAGTCATGCCGGGGGCCTTTTTCGCGCCTCCGGCAGTCCCGACGAGCCAGGGGACCTTCGCCCCGGGACGCGGACCGCGCCGGGAGCTACCCTGACACCATGGGAACGGCATTCGGGCCGGCCTGGCTGGCCATCGTCTCCGCGGTCTTCACCCTGCTGCTGCTCTGCCTGGGGATCGTCTGCCAGCTGGCCGCCCACGGCCGGCTGGCTCCGAACTCCCTGCTGGGCCTGCGCACCCCCCGGCTCAAAAGCAGCGACGCACGCTGGCGGGCCGGGCATGCAGCCGCTCTGCCCATCTCCTGGTGCGGATTCGGCCTCGCCGCCACCTGCCTGCTCGTTGGCCTGGCGGTTCCCCTCGCCCGGCTCGGGGCGGTGGCGGTCTTCGCGGCCACCGTCGCCACGTCCTTCGTGCTCGCGACGCGGGCGGCCGCCACGGCCCCCTGATCCGCTACGACGCGGCGATCGCCACCAGCTCGGCCATGGCCCCGGCCAGGCGCTGCGGGCCCAGCCAGACCGCTGTCAACGGGCGCTTGGGGACCTCGACTTCCAGGGGGACGCGCAGCAGCGACCCGGCGGCCAGCTGCTCGCGCAGGGCCAGCTCGCTCAGCACCGCTGGCCCGGCGCCGGAGGCCACGGCGATGCGCACGGCGGCGTTGCCCTGCAGCACCAGGGCGGGTTCGGCTGCCTCCCGCCCGGCCAGGAGCTGCTCGAGGGCCTCCCGCGTGCCGGATCCGCGCTCCCGCACCACCAACGGCGTCGCCGCAAGCTCCCGCAGGGACAGGCGCCCGCGCAGGTTGGCCCACGGATGCCCCGGACCCACCGCCACGGCCAGCTCATCCTCCTGGACGACCGCGGCGCTGATCCCCACCTGCAGCTGCGGCGTCTCCACGAACCCCAGCTGCAACTCCCCCTGGTGGACCTTGGTGATCACCTGGGAGGAATTCAGGACCTGGAGTTGCACCCGCACCTCGGGCAGGCGCCGCCGCAGTTCGGCCAACCAAGCAGGCATCAGGACCTCGGCGACCGTCTGGCTGGCCCCGACCCGCACCTCCACCGGGCCGCTGGCCCGCCCCTCGCCCAGCATGGCCAGGAACTGCCGGGACTGCTCCAGCAGCGTGCGCGCCGCGGCGGCCAGCTCCACGCCCTTGTCGGTGGGCACCGATCCCCGGGGGCCACGCTGCAGCAACGGGGCCCCGGCCGTGGTTTCCAGCCGGGAGACGAGGCGGCTGGCATTGGACTGGGCCATGCCCAGGCTGCGGGCTCCCGCGCCCACGCTGCCCGCGTCCACCACGGCCACCAGGAGTTCCAGCGCATGCAGATCCGGCCATTCACCACCCATATGGACATGATATGACCCCATGCCCGATCGATGGCTACCGCGGGCCGGTGCACCGTGAAATCGTCGAAACATGAGCATCACCCCCGCACCCCGTCCAGGCGCCGCCACCCGCGGCAGCCACCTCCTTCAACATTTCGGCCCCGGGCTGCTGGTCTGCGCGCTCGCCACCGCCGTGGCGATGACGCTGAGCCACCTGCTGCCCGGGGTCAGCGCCCTGATCATCGCCATCGTGCTGGGCATCGCCACCACGAACCTGCTCCGCCTGCCCGAGCGCACCGCACCGGGCATCACGTTCGCGGCGAAGAAGCTGCTGCGCCTGGGCATCGTCTTCCTGGGCCTGCAACTGGTCATCGGGGACATCGTCTCGCTGGGCGCGCCCATGCTGCTGGTCATCGTCTGCATCGTCGCCGGGGGCATCTTCGGCACGCTGCTGATGGGCCGTCTGATGAAGATGCGCCCCGGCCAGGTCCTGCTGATCGCCTGCGGCTTTTCCATCTGCGGTGCAGCCGCCGTCGCCGGCGTTGAAGGCGTTGCCGACTCCGACGAGGAGGACGTCGTGACCGCCGTCGCCCTGGTGGTCATCTTCGGGACCCTGATGATCCCGCTGGTTCCCCTCGTCGGCGGCGCCCTCGGCCTCGACGCGGAGATGAACGGGCTCTGGGCCGGGGGGTCCATCCACGAGATCGCCCAGGTCGTCGCCGCCGGGGGGATCATTGGCGGCGGCGCGCTCGCCGTCGCCGTCATCGTCAAGCTCGCCCGAGTCCTCCTGCTGGCCCCCGTCGTCGCCGTGCTGAGCGTCATCCAGCGCCGCAAGGGCAACGGCGCGGCCGCCGACGGCAAGCGTCCCCCCATCGTCCCGCTGTTCATCATCGGCTTCCTGGCCATGATCGCCCTGCGCTCGACCCTCGATCTGCCCGGCGGGGTGCTCGAGGCCGGCAAGTTCGTGCAGACGGCCCTGCTCGCCGCTGCCATGTTCGGCTTGGGATGCGGGGTGAAGATCCGCAACCTCGTCCGGGTGGGCCTGCGCCCCTTCGTCCTGGCGGCGGCCTCCACCGTCCTGGTCTCGTGCATCGCCCTCGGCGGCATCCTGCTGGTCCACCTCGGCAGCTGATCCCCGCCCCACCCCCAACCCCCATGCCCCCAGGAAAGGCCCGCCATGAACTCCCCAGCAACCTCCCGCCCGATCGTCGTCGGCATCGACGGCTCCCCCTCCTCGGCAGCGGCCCTGCACCAGGGCGCCGCGCTTGCCGCGTCGCTGGGCACGGGTCTCCGCGTGGTGACCTGCTGGACCGTCCCGCAGTTCTACAACGCGGACCTACGCCTGGAGGAAACGGAATTCGAGGCGGACGCCCGGACCGCCCAGGAGGAGCTGCTCGCCGCGGCGTTTGCCTCCGGTTGCCCCGTGCCGCTCGAACGCGTCCTGCGCCACGGCCGGCCGGGGCACGAACTGGTCGCCGCATCCGCCGATGCGCGCCTGCTGGTGCTGGGGACCCGCGGCCACAACGAATTCGTGTCCATGCTGCTGGGCTCGGTCTCGCTCGAATGCATCGCCCATGCAGCGGTCCCGGTGCTCACCGTTCGTGCCGGGCTGCACGGTCCGGACGCCTGATCGCACCGCATGACGGGCCCGTGTCCTCGGCGGGCCCGTTCTTGTGGTTTCCGGTGCGGTCCGGCTAGGCTGAACGCTGTTCAAGTGAACGCCGTTCAAGGCGTGCCACCCGTACCAGCGCCAGGACCACCATGAACCGCCTCCGACTCGATGCCACCGACCTTGCCCGTATCGCCATCTTCGCCGCACTCGTTGCGGCCCTGGGCCTGCCGGGAGGATTTGCGGTCTTCGGCTCCGTGCCCATCACCGCCCAGACCCTGGGCGTCATGCTGGCCGGCGCCGTTTTGGGCCCCTGGCGCGGCGCACTGTCCATGGTCGTGCTGCTCGCCCTGGTGGCCCTCGGCCTGCCGCTGCTTTCCGGTGGCCGCGGCGGTCTGGGGGCCCTGGTCGGCCCCTCGGCCGGCTACCTCATCGGCTGGGTCCTCGGCGCCGCAGTCATCGGGGCGATCGTCCACGGCGGTGCCCGGATCACCCGGCCGCGCACCCTGGCCGGAATGCTCGTCGGGGGCATCGTGGCCATCTACGCCGTCGGCATTCCGGTCCAGGCGGCCGTGACCCGCCTGCCGCTGGACGGCACGGCCTTCCAGTCGCTCGTCTTCCTGCCCGGGGACCTGGTCAAGGCGGCCCTGGCCGTGGCGATCACCCTGACCCTGGCCCGCGCCTACCCCCGGGCCTTCCGCCGCCCCCTGGCCGCCACGCCGCAGGCCCCCGCCCCGTCAACGCCAACCGGCGAGCGCGTCGCGGACCACACCCGATGAGCGGCGGGGCCCTGGTCCCGGTCCGCTTCCGGCCCGCGGCCCCCGCGGCGGCGACCCGCCTGCTGGAACGGCTCGCGGGCATCCTTGCCGCCGGGGACGTCCCCCTGGTCGGAGACGATCGCTGGTCCGCCGGGCAGTGGGACGGCGTGGAGGCGCTGTGCGCCACCTCCCGCGTCCCGGAAGGCACCGGGTGGGCCGCGTTGACCTCCGGCAGCAGCGGCTTCCCGCGCATCGTGCTGCGCTCCCGGCGCTCCTGGTCGGATTCCTTCGCCGCCCTGGAGGCCCTGGCCGGGCTGGACTCCGAGGACATCGTCGCCCTGCCCGCTCCGCCCTCGGCCTCGATTTCGCTGTTCTCGCTGGCCCACGCCCTCGACGGCGGCCCCCGCCCCCTCCTGCCCTCCGGACAGGCCGGCGGCTCGCAGGACTTCGCTGCGGCCACCGCCTTCCACGGCACCCCGCAGGCGCTGGCCCGCCTGCTCGACCACGGTGCCCCGCCCCGGCTGCGCACGGCACTGGTCGGGGGCAGCCAGCTGGATCCCGCCCTGCGCCGGCAGGCCACCGCGCAGGGGATCCGGGTCCTGTCCTACTACGGGGCCGCCGAGCTGTCGCTGGTGGCCGTGGACGACGGCACCGGGTACCGCCCGTTCCCCGGGGTCGGCATCCAGCTGCGCGAGGGCCAGGTCTGGGTCCGCTCGCCCTACGTCGCCGACGGCTACCTGCCCCAGTCCGGCACGCACCAGGGGCCGGGCCCGCTGCGTCGCGTCGACGGGTGGCACACGGTCGGGGACCGGGCGACGTGGTCCGGTGACACCCTGGTGTTCGGCGGCCGGGCCGACGGCGCGATCCTCACCGCCTCGGCGACAGTGGTCCCCGAGGAGGTCGAAGCCAGCCTGCGCCTGGTGCCCGGGGTACGCGACGCCGTCGTGCTGGGCCTGCCCGCACCGTCGATCGGCTCGCTGCTGGCCGCCGTCATCGAACCCTCCACCGGCGCCACGGCGCCTGATGCCGCCACGCTGCGCCGGGCCGCCGGGCAACTGCTCGGCCCGGCCCACCGGCCCCGGCGCTGGTTCACCGTCACGCTGCCACGCACCGCCAGCGGCAAACCCGCCCGGGCCGAGCTGGCCCGCCAGGTGGCCGCCGGGGAGGTGGCCCCCCTTGGACACTAGGAACCCGGTGGTCGTTGCCGCCCGCAGGACGCCGATCGCCACGCGCGGGCGCTCCCTGGCACGGCTCGGCGTCGACGCCCTCGCCGCCCCGGTGCTGGGCGCGGCCCTCTCCGATGCCCGCGCCGCGACGGGCCGGGACCACCGGGTCGGGGACGTGGTGCTGGGCAACTGCATGGGCCCGGGGGGCAACACCGCCCGGGTGGCCGCACTGGCGGCGGGACTCGGCCACGAGGTCCCCGGGATGGGCATCGACCGCCAATGCGGCAGCGGCCTGGCCGCCATCATCACCGCGTCCACTGCCATTGCCGCCGGCGACGACCGGCTGCACCTGGCCGGCGGCACCGAGAGCGCCTCCACAGCACCGGTGCGCTCCATCGACGGGGTCCCCTACGACAGGGCCCCCTTTGTCCCGGCCGGCTGGCCGGATCCCGGCATGGTCCGTGCCGCCGAGGACCTCGCCGCCGCCACGGGAATCGGCCGCACCCGCCAGGACGCCTATGCGGCGCAGTCCCACCGCCGGGCCGCATCGGCACTGCGCCGCGGCGCGCTGGACGCGGAACTGGTCGGCACCGGCCCACTGGCTGCCGATGAGCTCCCCCGACGCGCGGAGTCCCTGCTCGCCCGGTTCACCCCGCTCTTTCCCGGCGGCACCCTCACCGCGGGGAACAGCTGCCGCACCAGCGACGGCGCGGCGGCCGTCGCCCTGGTACCCGGCCCCGCGAACACGGCGCCCGGCCTGGCAGTGCGGGCCCACGCCGTCATCGGCTGCGACCCGGCACTGCCCGGGATCGGTGCCGCACCGGCCATCATCGCGGCGCTGGCCTCCGCCGGGCTGGACGTCGCCGACCTGGCGGCCATCGAACTGGTGGAGGCCTTCGCCGTCCAGACCCTCGCGGTCCTGGAGGCCATTGGCGTCGCCGACGAGGACCCGAGGGTCTGCGCCGACGGCGGGGCCCTGGCCTGGGGCCACCCGTGGGGAGCCAGCGGTGCGGTCTCGGTGGTGCGCCTGTTCAGCCGGCTGGTCCGTGGCGGCGCCCCCGCCGGGACCCTCGGCGTGGCGGCGGCCTCGGTCGGTGGCGGGCTCGGCGTGGCCGCGGTCTTCGAGGTGGTCCGGTGAGCGCCATCTCGCTGGCCGGCGTCTCGGTTGCCCTGGGCGGGTCCATGGTGCTGGAGGCCGCCTCGTTGGAGCTCGACGCCCGGCGGATCGCCATCATCGGGGAGAACGGTTCGGGCAAGTCGACGCTGGCCCGGGTGATCGGCGGCCTGGTCGCCCCCAGCAGCGGCGAGGTGCACGTCCAGGGGGTCGATGCGGTGCGCGATGCGCGGGCCCTGCGCCGGAAGACGGCAGTGGTCTTCAGCAACCCGGACGCGCAGATCATCATGCCCACGGTCGCCGAGGACGTGGCGTTCTCGCTGCGCCCGCAGAAGCTGCCCCGCCCCGAGGCCGCCCGGCGCGTGGAGGCGGCGCTGGCCGACTTCGGGCTGGCCCACCTCGCCGGGCGCTCGGCCCATGAGCTCTCCGGCGGGCAGAAGCAGCTGCTGGCCGTCTGCGGGGCGTTCGTGCGCGCCCCGGAACTGGTCATCGCGGACGAGCCGACGGCGCTGCTCGATGCCCGCAATGCCCGCCGGGTCGCCTCGCACCTGCTGGAGCGCCCGGGCCACCGGCTGGTGCTGGTCACCCACGACCTGGCCCTGGCCGCGCGCTGCGATGTGGCCGTGATGGTGGCCGGCGGCAGGATTGCCGCCACCGGTGCCCCGGACGAGGTCATCGCCGCCTACGAACGGCTGCTGGTGTGCTGAGCCTCTACCAGCCGGGCACCGGCCTGCTGCACCGCGCGCCCACCGGGCCCAAGGCCCTCGCCCTGGCTGTGGTGGTGCTGGGCCTGTCCTTCCTGCCCTCGAGCTGGTGGGCCGCCGGCGTGGCCGTGGCCGTCCCGCCGCTGGGCTACGCCGTCGCCGGGCTGGGCCCGCGCACCCTGTTCCGCCAGCTCCTCGCGCTGCGCTGGCTGCTGGCCATCACCCTGGGGTTCCAGCTGGTCTTCCTCAGCCCCGAAGCCGCTGCGGCGAATACCAGCCGGGTGCTGGCCACGATCCTGCTGGCCTCCCTGCTGGTGTTCACCACCCGGATCACCGACCTGCTCGACGCCGTGGAGAAGGTGCTGGCGCCGACGGCCCGCTGGGGCCTGGACCCGGCCCGGGCTTCCCTGCTGCTGAGCATCACCATCACCACCGTCCCCGTCCTGGCCCGCCTGGGGGCCGGCGTCCGCGAGGCCCAGCGCGCCCGGGGCGCCCGCGCCAGCCTGGCCCGGTTCGTCATCCCGTTCCTGGTCGTCTCGCTCAAGCACGCCGACGAACTCGGCGAGGCCCTCACCGCCCGGGGCGTGCGGTGACCCGGCCCGTGGTCCGCGGCGCCGTGGTCGACGGCCAGACCCGCTGCGTGCACTATCGCACCGTGCTGGATGTGGTGGCCATCCGCTTCCACTGCTGCGGGGAGTTCTACCCCTGCCACCGCTGCCACGCGGAGGTCCCCGGCCAGCACGCGGCGACCCCCTGGCCAGCACCACTGCACGACGCGCGGGCCCTGCTGTGCGGGGTGTGCGGCACCACGCTGCCCATCACCGAGTACCTGTCCCGCTCCGACTGCCCCGGATGCGGCGCCCGGTTCAACCCGGGCTGCCTGCTGCACGCCGGACTCTACTTCGAGACGGCCGGGAGCTGAACGGCAGCGGCCCACGACCAGGTTCTCCCG
>NZ_BAAAIV010000012.1:0-32927 GCF_039526245.1 Arthrobacter rhombi | reverse complement strand
ATGGGCCGTCGCAGGGTGTCCCCGGCGCGGCGGCGTTACTGCAGCATGGTCCGGTCGTCGAGCTGGGCTCCCTTGATCTTCTCGAACTCCTTGAGCAGCCCGGGAACCGTCATCTTCGACTTGGCCTCGGCGTCGAGATCGAGGATGATCTCGCCGTCGTGCATCATGACCAGCCGGGTGCCCAGCTTCAGTGCCTGCTCCATGTTGTGGGTGACCATCAGCGTGGTCAGCCCGTGGCGTTCCACGATCTCCGCGGTGAGCCGCGCCACCAGCGCCGCCCGCTGCGGGTCCAGGGCGGCGGTGTGCTCGTCGAGCAGCAGGATCTGGGGTCCGCTGAAGGTCGCCATGAGCAGCGAGAGGGCCTGGCGCTGGCCGCCGGAGAGCAGCCCGACCTTGGCCTTGAGCCGGTGCTCCAGGCCCAGTTCGAGGGACTCGAGCTCCTGGGCGAACTGCTCGCGGCGGCGCCTGGTCACGCCCAGGCCCAGCCCGCGGAACTTGCCGCGGTTCAGCGCCAGGGACATGTTCTCCTCGATCGACATGCTCGGCGCGGTGCCGGCCATCGGATCCTGGAACACGCGGCCGACGAACTTCGCCCGGGCATGGTCGGCCAGCCGGGTGACGTCCTTGCCGGCGATCTTCACGTTGCCCTCGTCGGGGCGCAGCTTCCCGCCGACCATGTTCAGCACCGTGGATTTGCCGGCGCCGTTGGAGCCGATGACCGTGACGAATTCGCCCTCGGCCAGGCGCAGGTTGATGGTGCGCAGCGCCTTGCGCTCGTTGACCGTCCCGGCGAAGAACGTCTTGGACAGGTTGTTGATTTCCAGCATGCTAGGACACCGTCTCCTTCTGCTTCTCCGCGGCGTTGGTGATGGTGCGCATCCGACGGCCGAATTTGTTGAAGCCCTTCCACTGCGGCAGGACCAGGGCGATGACCACCAGGATCGCGGAGATCAGCTTCATGTCGTTCGGTTCCAGCCCGGCGTCCAGGGCCAGCTGGATGAACACGCGGTAGAGCACGGCGCCGAAAATGACCGCTAGGGTGGCGATGAAGATGTTGCGGGTGCCGAAGATCGCCTGGCCGATGATCACCGAGGCCAGGCCGATGAGGATCAGGCCGATGCCCATGCCGACGTCGGCAAAGCCCTGGTATTGGGCGACCATGGCCCCGCAGAGGCCGACCAGGGCGTTGGAGATGCCCAGGCCGATGATCTTCTGGTTGTCCGTGCTCACCCCGAGGCTGCGGATCATCCCCTCGTTGTCCCCGGTGGCCTGCATGGCCAGCCCGACGTCGGTGTGCAGGAACCAGTCCAGGATGAACTTCAGCACCAGGGCGACGACGAAGAAGATGAGGATGGAGACCACGCCACCGGTCAGTTGCGCCTCGCGCAGCGGGGAAATCAACGTGTCCTCCCCCAGCAACGGCACGTTGGCCTTGCCCATGATGCGCAGGTTGATCGAATACAGGGCGATCATGGTCAGGATGCCGGCCAGCAGGCCGTTGATCTTGCCCTTGGTGTGCAGCAGGCCGGTCACCACCCCGGCCGCGGCACCGGCCAGCACGGCCAGGGCGGTGGCCAGCAGGGCGGGCATGCCGTGGACGATGCTGATGGAGGCCACGGCGGCACCGGTGGTGAAGCTGCCGTCGACCGTGAGGTCGGGAAAATCGAGGATGCGGAAGGTCAGGTAGACCCCCAGCGCCATGATCGCGTAGATCAGGCCCAGTTCAACCGCAGTAAGCATGGAAAATCCTTGTTTCGAGGGTGAAAGAGGTACGGTGCCCGGCCGATGGGCGGCCGGGCACCGCGGGCCGGTGGAACGGCGGGGCTACTTCTTGTAGACCTCGGCGGCCTGGTCGATCATGTCCTGCGGGATCTCCACGCCGACCTTCTTCGCGGCGGCCGTGTTCACGTACAGCTCGACGTCCGTCAGCGTCTCGACGGGCATGTCGGCCGGCTTGGCACCGTCCTTGAGGATCTTCACGGCCATCTGCGCGGTCTGCTCGCCGAGCTTCTCGTAGTTGATGCCGTAGGTGGCGGTGGCCCCGCGCTTGACCGATTCGCCGTCGGCGGCGATCACGGGGATCTTCTTCGACTGCGCCGTCTGGAGCAGGCCCTCCAACGCCGAGACCACGGCGTTGTCGGTGGGCACGTAGTAGGCGTCGACATCCAGCGAATTGGCGGCCTGCTGGACCTCCGAGGACGCGGAGATCGCCGACTTCTTGATCTGCAGCCCGAGTTCACCGGCGGCTTCCTCGGCCCACTTGACCTGGACGGCGGAGTTCGCCTCGCCGGAGGAGTACACGATGCCGACGGTCTTGGCCTCGGGATCCAGCTTCTTGAGAAGCTCGAGCTGCTCCTTGACCGGGTTCTTGTCCGAGGTTCCGGTGACGTTGCCGCCCGGGGCCTCGACGCTCTTGACCAGCTTGGCGTCCACCGGGTCGGTGACGGCCGAGAACAGCACCGGGGCGTCCGTGATGGCCTGGGCGGCAGCCTGCGCAGCCGGCGTGGCCACCGCGAGGACCAGGTCGAGCTTGTCGTTGGCGAACTGGTTCATGATCGCCGTGTTGGTGGAGGCATCCGCCTGGGCGTTCTGCAGGTCGTACTTCACCTTGTCCCCGGTGTAGCCGGCGTCGGCCATGCCCTTCTTGAACCCCTCGGTGACCGCATCGAGCGAGGGGTGGGTGACGTACTGCGAGATGCCGATCTTCACGGGCTTGGAGGCATCGGGGGAACTGGCGTCCCCGGAGCTGCCCGAACCGCAGGCGGTGGCGAGCAGCGCGGTGGCCGCCAGGAGCGTGGCCAGCTTGCCGGCGCGAGTGATGTTCATGTGTGTTTTCCTTTCATGGGCCGCGGGTCCACCGGCGGCGGGCATCGTCTTCGACGTCCACCGGGACCCGTCGTCCACAACGAGTGATTCGACAATCTTTTGACGACCTCGTCCCCAAAGACCTCTTGATGATACCTGTGAACCAACTCACATTGTCCATTCGGCACGGTTCCCGATGGACGTGTTCATTCCGAGCCGTCGCCATTGAAGACAAAACGTGGGCCACGCCACATATTGTCAACATTTTGTATGCCTCCTTCAGCGGCGGCCAGCACACCGTCGCGCGGGCCGGCGCGGCCGGCGACGGGCGGGCACCCTTAGACTGGTTCCACCATGGCTGTAAAGATTTCCTACCCCGAGTCCCTCCCGGTCAGCGCCCGCCGCGACGACATCATGGAGGCCATCCGCGGCCACCAGGTGGTGGTCATCGCCGGGGAAACCGGGTCCGGGAAGACCACGCAGCTGCCCAAGATGCTCCTGGAGCTGGGCCTGGGCGAGGGCGGGATGATCGGCCACACCCAGCCCCGCCGGCTCGCGGCGCGCACGGTCGCCGAACGCATCGCCGAGGAAACCGGCTGCACGCTGGGCGAGGAGATCGGCTACCAGGTGCGCTTCACCGGCCACGTCTCCGCGGCCACCCAGGTCAAGGTGATGACCGACGGCATCCTGCTCGCCGAGATCCAGCGGGACCGGATGCTGCGCAAGTACAACGCGCTGATCATCGACGAAGCCCATGAGCGCAGCCTGAACATCGACTTCCTGCTCGGCTACCTCAAGCGCATCCTGCCGCAGCGCCCGGAGCTGAAGGTCATCATCACCTCGGCGACGATCGACCCCGAGCGCTTCGCCCAGCACTTCGGGACCCCCGCCGCGGCCCCGGGAACCGGGGACACCGCGGCAGCGGAGGCCGGGGACACCGCCGTCGTGCCCGCCCCCATCATCGAGGTTTCCGGGCGCACCTTCCCGGTGGAGATCCGCTACCGGCCGCTCAACCCCGCCGAGGGGCGGGAGGACGACGACGCGGAGTACGCCGAGGACGAGGACCGCGACCCGCTCGACGCGGTCTGCGATGCCGTCGACGAGCTGTCCGCCGAGGCACCGGGCGACATCCTGATCTTCTTCTCCGGCGAGCGCGAGATCCGCGACGCCGCCGAGGCGCTGCGGGCGCGGGTGCGCACCAACCGGCGCCTCACCGGAACCGAGGTGCTGCCCCTGTTTGCCCGGCTGTCGCTGGAGGAGCAGCACAAGGTCTTCCACCCCGGGCCCCACCGGCGCCTGGTGCTGGCCACCAACGTCGCCGAGACCTCGCTGACCGTGCCGGGCATCAAGTACGTGATCGACACCGGGACCGCGCGCATTTCCCGGTATTCGCACCGCACCAAGGTCCAGCGCCTGCCCATCGAACGGGTCTCGCAGGCCAGCGCCAACCAGCGTTCGGGCCGCTGTGGCCGCGTCTCGGACGGAATTGCCATCCGGCTGTATTCCGAGGAGGACTTCGCCTCCCGCCCCGAATTCACCGACCCGGAGATCCTGCGCACCAACCTGGCGGCGGTGATCCTGCAGATGTCCTCGATGGGCGTGGTGGAGTCCCCGCGCGACGTGGCCGGCTTCGACTTCGTCCAGCCCCCGGACGCCAAGGCGGTCAACGACGGCGTGGCCCTGCTGCGCGAGCTCGGGGCCGTGGGCGACGGTGCCGCCGCCCGGATCACCGCGGTGGGACGCCAGCTCAGCCAGCTGCCCGTCGACGTCCGGCTCGGCCGGATGATCGTGGAGGCGGGGCAACGCGGCTGCGCCAAGGAGGTCATGGTCCTGGCCGCCGCCCTGACCATCCGCGACCCGCGCGAGCGCCCCTCCGAGGAGACCGGACAGCGGGCCCGGGCCACCGAGCTGCACCGGCGGTTCGACGACGAAAAGTCCGACTTCTCCGGGTTCCTGAACCTGTTCAGGTACCTGCAGGAGCAGCAGAAGGAGCTCTCCTCCTCCGCGTTCCGCAGGTTGTGCAAGAAGGAATTCATCAACTACCTGCGGGTGCGCGAATGGCAGGACCTCTTCGCCCAGCTGCGCCAGCTCTCCAAGCCGCTGGGCATCACCCTGTCCACCGGGCCGGTGGACCCGGCCGGGCTGGAGCGCGAGATCCACACCAGCCTGCTGTCCGGGTTGCTCAGCCACATCGGCACCTACGACGAGCGCAAGCGCGACTACGCCGGCGCCCGCGGCACCCGGTTCGCGATCTTCCCCGGATCCTCGCTGTTCAAGAAGAACCCCGAATGGGTCATGGCCGCCGAACTGGTGGAGACCAGCCGCTTGTGGGCCCGGGTGAACGCCCGCTTCGATCCGCTCTGGGTCGAGGAGGTCGGCAAGCACCTGATGAAGTACTCGTATTCCGAACCGCACTGGTCCCGCAAGATGGGCTCGGTCATGGGGTACGAGAAGGCCACCCTCTACGGGGTCACCGTCGTCCCCCAGCGACGCATCCAGTACGGGCGCGTCGATGCCGAGGTGGCCCGCGAGCTGTTCATCCGCCACGCCCTGGTGGAGGGGGACTGGAAGACCCACCACAAGTTCTTCCAGCGCAACCGGCGGCTGCTGGCGGACATCGACGAGCTCGAAACCCGGATGCGCCGCCGCGACCTGGGGGCGACGGACGAGGACCTCTTCGACTTCTACGACCAGCGCGTCGGTGCCGGGGTCGTGTCCGAACGCCACTTCGACCGGTGGTGGAAGAAGGCCCGGGCCGAGGACCCCACCCTGCTGGACTTCGACCCGGATGAGCTCTTCAACGCCAATGCCGAGGAGCTGAACCAGGACGACTTCCCGCGCACCCTGCGCCACGGTGACCTGGAGCTGGAGCTGTCCTACGAGTTCAATCCGGCCGCCCGTGCCGGGGAGAACGACGGCGTGACCGTGCGCGTTCCCGTGTTGTTCCTGAACCAGCTGGATCCCGAGCGCTTCAAGTGGCTCATCCCGGGGCTGCGCACGGAGCTGGTCACCGCGCTGATCAAGTCCCTGCCCAAGGCCGTCCGCAAGAACTTCGTGCCGGCCCCCGACGTGGCCCGGCAGGCCGTCGCGGCGCTCGCCGCGGACTTCGACCCGGCCACCGACCCGCTGGAGCCCTCCCTGGAGCTGGTGCTGCGCCGCATGCGCGGGGTGGTCATCCCGCCCGGATCATGGAACTGGGCGGCCGTGCCGCCACACCTGCTGGCATCCTTCCAGGTGGTCGACGCCCGGGCCCGGATCCTCGACGAGTCCAAGGACCTGGCCGCCCTGCAGCGCACGCTCGCGTCGCAGAACCGTGCCGCACTGGCCGAATCCCTGGGCAGTGCCGGTCCGGCCCTGCTTGCCGCGGCCCGCGAGGCGGAGGCCAGGCACGACGGCGGCGGGTCCTCCCCCGGCGCTGCCGGCCGGACGCAGGGCGCCGGCCGGACGGGAAAAAACAGCGGCTCCCCCACGAGGGGCCCCGTCCCGCGCGGCGGCCAGGCCCCGACGTCGTCCTCCTCCAACCGCGAGCGGACCGGGCTCACCACCTGGCCCGACGGGCTGGGCGACGGGGACCGGATCGAGCGCAAGGTCAGCACCACCGTCGCCGGGGTCGAGGTGACCGCGTTCCCGGGACTGCTCGACGCCGGGGAATCGGCTTCGCTGACGGTCTTCCGCAACGAGGACGAACAACTCACCGCGCACCGTGCGGGGGTCATCCGGCTGCTGCTGCTCGAGGTCCCGTCACCGGCGCGCTACGTCCTGGACCACCTGAACAACAAGGAGAAACTGGTCTTCACGCAGAACCCGCACGGTTCGGTGGAAAAGCTGATCGCCGACTGCACGCTGGCGGCGCTGGACCGGCTCGTCCCGGCGGAGCTGCCCTTCAGCCGCACCGAATTCGACGCGTTGTTCGAGCAGGTGCGCGCCGAGCTGATCGACACCGTGTTCGCCGTGACCGCGATCGTGGAACGGGTGCTCTCCACGGCCCGGATCGTGGGCAAGCGGGTCTCGAAGGCGTCGTCGCTGGCGCTGGTCAACGCGCTGGCCGACATCCGCAGCCAACTCGACAACCTGGTCTACCCCGGGTTCGTGGCCGGAACCGGGTACACGCACCTGGCGCAGCTGCCCCGCTATCTGGACGCGATCGCCAGGCGGCTGGACAAGCTGGAGGCCGGGAACGTGGCCCGCGACGCCCAGTCGATGCTGGCGGTGCAGGCGCTGGAGGACGAATACGACGCCGCGTTGGCCGCCCTGCCCGCGGGCGTGCGCACGCCCGCCCCGTTGGCGCGGATCAAGTGGATGCTCGAGGAGCTGCGGGTGAGCATGTTCGCGCAGGAGCTCGGCACGGCCTACTCGGTGTCGGAAAAGCGGATCCGCACGGCGTTGCGCGAGGCGACCGCGGGGTAGGGGCCGCGCCGACGGTTCATGTCAAGGTTTGCGCCGTTATCCCGCGGGGAAAGCGGCGCAAACCCGGACACCACGGCCCGGTGGGCCGCAGCTACTTGGCCGGAACGGTGTCCGTGTGCCCGTCCTCGCGCAGGGCGGTGCGCAACTTCTCCGCGTTCTCGTCCAGGCGCGAGGCCTTCGGGTCCGGATCTGCCCGGGTGAGGTCGAAATCGGCCAGCGAATTCGTGGGCCAGACATGGACGTGCAGGTGCGGAACCTCGAACCCGGCGACCATCAGCCCGGCCCGCTCGGAGCCGAAGGCGCGCTTCTGGGCGCGTCCGATGACCCGGGAGACCTCGGTGAGCTTGTTGAGCAGCTCGGGATCGGCGTCGGTCCACTCGTCGACTTCCTGGCGCGGCACCACCAGCGTGTGCCCGTCGGTGATGGGCCCGATGGACAGGAACGCGACCACATCGGGGTCCTTCCACACGAAACGCCCCGGGATCTCCCCGTTGATGATCTTGGTGAACAGCGTGCTCACGATGCCCTCTTCTCGGTCGTCGTCATGGCGGTGTCGCCTCGTCCCCGTGGTGCCGTCGGCCCCGGGGCGGTGGGTGACCAGCCGGTCGCGGGGCGGTGGCGGGATCCGGGGTGTCATACCCCGAACATACCCGCGTCCGAGCCGGTGGGGCCAGCCGCGATGGCCCCGCGGTCAGGCTCCGGTGCCGGTGGCCACCTCGCGGTCCGGGTCGGAGGAGAACTGCGAATACGAGCCCGGGTAGAGGGCGGCACGAACGCCGATGGCCTCCAGGGCGGCGATCTCGTGTGCCGCGCTGACCCCGGAGCCGCAGTAGACGGCCACGGCAGGAGCCCCGAGGCCGGAAGTCCCGCCGCCGTCCCCTCCCCCGGCCAAGGCGGGGTCGATGCCGGCGAAGCGCGAGCGCAGGGCCCCGACGGGCAGGAACCGGCCGGTGGCGTCGAGGTTTTCCGCGGTCGAGGCGCTCAACGCGCCGGGGATGTGACCGGGACGGGAATCGACCGGCTCGACCTCGCCGCGATAGCGTTCACCGGCGCGGGCATCGAGCAGGATCCCGCCCTCGGCGAAGGCCGCTGCCGCGTCGGCGTCGATGACCGCCATGGCGCCCGGTACCGGCTCCCAGGTGCCCGGTTCGGGGTGCACCTCGCCGGACTCGAGTTCCCCGCCGGCCTCCTGCCAGGCCTGCAGCCCTCCGTCGAGCAGGAAGACCTGGTCCATCCCGGCGTCGCGCAGCAGCCACCAGGCGCGGGCGGCCGAGATGCCGGCCACGGCGTCGTAGACCACCACGGTGTCCGACGGGTGCAGGCCCCAGCGTTCGACGGCGGCGGCGAAGACCCGCGGTTCCGGCAAGGGGTGCCGTCCCTGTTCGGGGGACCCCGGGGCGGCCAGCTCGGTCTCGAGGTCCACGTACACGGCACCGGGAAGATGCCCCGCCAGGTAGTCACGGTGTCCGGTGGTCTGCCCCAGCGCCCAGCGCACGTCCAGCACCGCGGTCCGCTGCCCCGCGGCCATCCGTTCGGCCAGGTCCCCGGGGCCCATCAGTACCTGCATTCCCATTCCCTTCCCGCTGCCCACCCGGAACCAGGCCAGCGGTGGCGGGTAGGCTGGCCGGGTGGATTCGATGATGCAGCCAACCCTACAACCGCCGCCGGGCAGGGACTGGGTGAACCGGGCCGTCCTGGCCCTGGAAGCCGACACCGCCCGCTCCGCCGACACCCATCTGCACAAGCTCGAGCTGCCGGCCGACTGGGGCGTGGAGCTCTACCTGAAGGACGAGTCGACGCACCGCTCCGGGTCGCTGAAGCACCGGCTGGCCAAGTCGCTGTTCCTCTACGGGCTGGTCAACGGCTGGATCACCGAGGACACCACGATCGTGGAGTCCTCCAGCGGCAGCACCGCGGTCTCCGAGGCGTACTTCGCGCGGCTGCTGGGCCTGCCCTTCGTCGCCGTCGTCGCCGCGACGACCTCGGAGCAGAAGATCGCCCTGATCCGCGGGCTCGGCGGCACCTGCCACCTCATCGAGGACCCCTCGGCGGTCGATGCCGAGGCACGCCGGCTGGCCGCCGGAACGCACGGGCACTACATGGACCAGTTCACCTACGCCGAGCGGGCCACCGACTGGCGCGGGAACAACAACATCGCCGAATCGATCTTCGGCCAGCTCGCCCTCGAGCCGCACCCGGTGCCGACCTGGATCGTCGCCGGGGCCGGTACCGGGGGAACCAGCGCCACCCTGGGGCGCTACATCCGCTACCACCGCCACCCCACCCGGCTGGCCGTCGGCGATCCCGAGGGCTCCGCCTTCCTGCCGGCGTGGCAGGCCTGGAACGACGGCGGCGACCCCGCCGCGGTGACCGGCTCCCCCAGCCGCATCGAGGGCATCGGCCGATCCCTGCCCGAACCGAGCTTCGTGCCCTCGGTCATCGACCTGGTCCAGACCGTGCCCGACGGGGCCTCCGTCGCCGCGATGCGCCACCTGGCCCGTTGGGCCGGGCTGCATGCCGGTCCCTCCACCGGCACGAACTTGTGGCAGATCTGGCGCCTGGTCGCCTCGATGCGGTCCGCGGGGCAGACGGGCAGCATCGTCTCGCTGATCTGCGACGGCGCCGACCGCTATGCCGGTTCCCACTACGACGCCGGCTGGCTGGCCCAGGCGGGCATCGACACCTCCCCGTACGAGGGCGTCATCGAGGGCTTCCTGGCCGGTGGCGACTGGGTGGAGCCGGCGGCCCGCTGACCGGGAGCCACCGGCCGGGCATCTTGACGCGGGTGCTCCGGATGGGTAGCTTCGGCCCATGATCCGCATCGGCGCCATCGTGCTCAACGCGGCCGACCCCGCCCGGGCGTCCGCCTTCTGGAGCCAGGCGCTGGGCTTCCAGCCCGCCGGAAATCCGGATTTCCTCCTGCCGGCCGAAGCACCTGCACCCCGGCTGCACCTGGACGGCAGCGACCGGACGCATCTGGACCTCTGGGTCGACAGCGCGGAGGAGCAGGCCGCCGAGGTCGAGCGGTTGCTGGGGCTGGGGGCCGTCCGTGTCGAGTGGGACTATCCCGACGATGCCGACTTCGTGGTGCTGGACGATCCGTGTGGCAACCGGTTCTGCATCGTCGATACCGATGCGGCCGGCTCCGGCCCGTCGGGCGGGACCTAGGGTCTACGAGGCCAGCCGCTCCGCCGTCGTGCGCTCTGGACCCGAAGCGGCAGGTGCCGCCGGCTCGACCTCGGCCCACAACGCATCCAGGGACAGACCCAGGACACCTGCCACCGCTGCAATGGTCGGGAAGGAGGGCGTCGCGACCCGGCCCGTCTCGATCTTCCGCAGGGTCTCCGGCGACACCCCGGCTGCCAGGGCGGTGTCGAGCATCGGGCGCTCCCCGCGGGCACGGCGCAGCATGGCACCGAGGCGCTCGCCTCGCTGGACCTCTTCGGGCGTGAGTGGCAATCTGACCATGGCCCCCCATCCTAATGCCGGGATAACATGGCCGGGATAGTTATTGGTTTCCTGGGGATGGCATCGGAAAGGCCGCGCATGATCGAGATCTTGAACGACACGGGACTGGCCCGTGCGAAGGAAACCGGCGCCCTGGTGGGCGGCATCCTGCAGGCCATGAAGCGCCGTGCCACCGTGGGCACCAACCTCCTGGAGATCGACCGGTGGACCCGGGAGATGATCGTCGAGGCCGGGGCACGCTCCTGCTACGTCGACTACGCGCCGTCCTTCGGACGCGGACCGTTCGGGCACTACATCTGCACCTCGGTCAACGACGCCGTGCTCCACGGCCTGCCCCACGACTATGTCCTCGCCGACGGGGACCTGCTGACCCTGGACCTGGCCGTCATCCTGAACGGAATCGCCGCAGATGCCGCCATCAGCTTCATCGTGGGCAGAAAGCACGCGGCAGCTGATCTGGCACTGATCGAGACGACGGAACGCGCCCTGGCCGCGGGTATCGCCGTGGCCGGACCCGGCGCCCGGATCGGCGACATCTCCCACGCCATCGGCACCGTGCTGGACCAGGCGGGATACGCGATCAACCTCGAGTTCGGCGGCCACGGCATCGGCGCGACCATGCACCAGGACCCGCACATCCCCAACACCGGACGCCCCGGACGCGGCTACAAACTCCGGCCCGGCTTGCTATTGGCCCTGGAGCCCTGGGTGATGGTCGATACCGCCGAACTTGTCACCGATCCCGATGGGTGGACGCTGCGCAGCGCCACGGGTTGCCGCACCGCACACACCGAACACACGATCGCCATCACCAACGACGGCGCGGAGATCCTCACCCGGCCGTAGAGCCGCTCGCCCGGAGTCCCCCGGATCAGACCTCCCGGCTGTCGCCGACCTTCAGGTACTCGAACACGGAGCCGTACCACGCACCGAAGCGGGTGACATGGCCGGACATCATGCCCAGACCAGTCTCGTTCAGCAGGCCATCGTGGATGGGATAGGCGTGCTTCGCGCGCACCGAGACAACGAAATCCACGGTCTCCTGCAACTTCGACCACGGGGCGTGCAGCGGCACCAGCAACGTATCGACGGTGACGCCGTGGGGAACGATCAGGGAGTCGCCCGGGTGGTACACGCTCTCGTCAACGAGGTAGCCGAGGTTGGCGACGACGGGGATCTGCGGGTGGATCAGCGCATGCTGCCCACCCACGACGCGGACGTCGAATCCGGCGATGTGCTGCTCGTCGTCCGGAGCCAGAACGTGGATCCGTTCGCCGGCCGCCCCGATCGCCTCATGCCCGAGCAGCTGGTCCACCACTGCCTGCGGCGCGTAAACGTGCACCCCCGAGGTGCGGTCCACGATCGGCAGGACGGTAGCCGGGTCGATGTGATCGGCGTGCTCATGGGTGATGAGGACCGCTTCGGCGCCGGCCAGGGCCGCCGGGACATCGGTGAACGTCCCGGGGTCGATGACCATCACCCGGGATCCCTTTTCGAGGCGGATGCAGGCATGTCCATGTTTCGTCAGCTTCATGTCACCCACCCTAGTTCCACCAGCCCGCGCTGATAAGCTGAATCGTCCAGCCATCTCTGGCCAGACCAGCCGGAACACCGTCCGTGCGGACGGTCCGGGAGCGAACCACCAGGAGCGCAGCAACACCATGTCGGAGACCGTCGAACCCAAACGCGGGCGGGAACAACGCGTCACCAAACAGCGCCTGGCCGTCGAGGCCGCCATGGGCCGGCTGGATGACTTCGTCTCGGCCCAGGAGCTGCACCGCCTGCTGCAGGACACCGGCGACAAGGTATCCCTCGCCACCGTCTACCGGATCGTGCAGTCCATGACCGAGGACGGTTTGTTGGACGTCGTCCGCTCCGGGGACGGTGAGGCCGCCTACCGACGGTGTGAGGCCGAGGCCCACCACCACCACCTGGTCTGCCGGTCCTGCGGCAAGGGCGTGGAGGTCCAGGCCCCCGCCGTGGAGACCTGGGCGGCCCGCGTCGCGGCCGAGCACGGGTTCACCGAGTCCTCCCACACCGTGGAGATCTACGGATACTGCCCCGAATGCACCCGACAGCGCGCCGCCGCTGCAGCGGAAACCGCCTAGGGCCGACCGGCGGACCGCCGGGCACCGCCGTCGTTCAGGCAGTTGCCGGTACTGCGGCTTCCTCGGCGCTGCGGCGGATCCGGGATCGCCGCCACGAGATGATGCGGCACACCACGTAGATGGCGAAGGAAATCGTGGTCACATACGGGCTGATCGGCAGCCGGCCCGCCAGGGCGAGCATGATGCCCCCGACCACGCTGGTCATCGCGAACACGATGCTCAGCACCACTGTCGCACCCGGCCGGGCGGTGACGCGGATGGCCGCCGCCGCCGGGGTGATCAGCAGGGACAAGACCAGCAGCGCGCCGACGACCTGGATGGACAGGGCCACCGCCAGGCCCAGCAGCAGCATGAACGCCACCGAGAGCCGGCCGGCGGGAATGCCACGGGCCGAGGCGACGGCCGGGTCGACACTGACGAACATCAGCGGCCGCCAGATGGCCAGCAACCCCACGATCACCACCAGCGAGCAGACGGCGAGGACGCCGAGCTGGACCGAATCCACGGCAACGATCTGGCCGGTGAGCAGGCCGAACTTGTTGGCGCTGCGCCCCTCGTAGAGGGAGAGGAACAGGATGCCCAGGCCCAGGCCGAAGGGCATGAGGATCCCGATGATGGAGTTGCGGTCCCGCGCGTTGGCACCCATGAGCCCCAGCACCAGCGACGCGGCGATGCTGCCCACCAGCGAACCGGCGACCACATTGGCCCCGATGAGCAGGGCGAACGCCGCCCCGGCGAAGCTCAGTTCGGCGATCCCGTGGACGGCGAAGGCCATGTCGCGCATCATCACGAAGATGCCGATCAGTCCCCCGACCAGGCCCAGGATGGCCCCGGCGATGATCGAGTTGGCCACCAGCGGCAGTAGTTCACCGTAGTTCTCGAAGCTGAAGATCGTCTGCCAGGCGTCGGCGAGGTTCACAGCAGGCCGCCTTCCACGGTCGCCACGGGCCCCGCGTCGGGGGCCGCGGGGTGGTGATGGGCGAGGGTCTCGGGCATGCCGACGACGACGATGCGCCCGTTGCTGCGGAAGACCTCGATGGGACTGGAGTAGAGCTCGGAGAGCACATCGGAGCGCATGACCTGTTCGGGGGTGCCGACATGGAAGCGGCCCCCGGCCAGGTACAGGACCCGGTCCACGTACTGCAGGATCGGGTTGATCTCGTGGGTGACGAAGACGACGGCGCTGCCGTGGTCGCAGGCCTGCCGGTGGATCAGCGCGGAGACTGCCTGCTGGTGGTGCAGGTCCAGGGAGAGCAGCGGCTCGTCGCACAACAGCAGATCCGGCTCACCGGCCAACGCCTGGGCCGCGCGCAGCCGTTGCTGCTCACCGCCCGACAGCAGGCCGACCGGCCGATCGGCGTAGGCGGTGGCGCCCACGCGCTCGAGCAGCTCGTCCACGCGGTCGTTGACCTGGCGGCGGTGCAGCAGGCGCGGACCCCAGCGGTGGCCGTCGACGCCGAGCGCGACGAGGTCGCGGGCGCGCAGTGCCGTGTCTGCGGGAAAACCCCGCTGTTGCGGGATGCTGCCGATATGCCGTGAGCCCCGGGTCACCGGACGGCCGCCGACCTCGACGCTTCCCGTGCTGAGCTGCTGCAGACCCAGCAGGACCTTCAGCAGGGTCGTCTTCCCCGCCCCGTTGGGTCCGAGCACCGCCAGGAACTCCCCCGGTTGCACGTCCAGATCCAGGCCGCCGAAGAGGCGGCGCGGCCCGAAGTCCAATCCCGCGCCACGCAGTCTGACCGCCGGCATCGATTCGGGTTGGCTGGGTTCGGGCACGAGCGGCCTTCCTACGGGGTCCTGGGGCTGGGGTCGCGGCGCGGCCCGATGACGGGCTCGCGACGCGGATACCAGCTTAGCTCAAATGAGACTCGTTTTCATTATCGGCGTGGTGGTTGAACCGGCGGATCCCCCGCCGCTCGTTCGAATCATTGATCTCGCCCACCAGCTGCTCCAGCACATCCTCCAGGAAGAGGATGCCACGCGTGCTGCCGGTCGCGTCGTTGACGCGGGCCAGGTGCGAGCCGGTGCGCTGCATGATCCCCAGCGCGTCCTCGACCTCCACCTCGGTGCCCAGGTTCGCCAAGTTGCGCAGCCGGGTGACCGGGATCGGCTGGTCGTAGCGCGAGCGCGGGATGGACATGACGTCCTTCAGGTGCAGGTAGCCGGCCAGGTTGTCCTCGTCGTCGGTGATGACAAAACGGGAGAACCCGGTGCGCCCGACGGCCTTCTCGAACTGGGCAGGCGTCGTCTCCGCCGGCAGGGTGACGACCTCGCTGAGCGGGACCATGGAGGTCCCGGCCGTGTAGTCGGAGAACTCCAGGGCACCGTGGATGATGCCGCTGCCGTCCTCGACCAGGCCCGAGCGCGTGGATTCCTGGACGATCGACTGGACCTCCTCGAGCGTGAACGAGCTGGTCACCTCGTCCTGGGGCGTGACGCGCATGAGCTTCAGCGCATGGTTGGCCACCCAGTTCAGCGAGGCCACCACCGGGTGCAGGATCCGGGAGAGCCCGATCAGCGGTGGTGCCAGCAGCAGCACCGCCTTGTCGGCGACCGAGACGGAGATGTTCTTCGGGACCATCTCGCCGAAGGTCACGTGCAGGAACGTGACGATGAGCAGCGCGATGACGAACGCCGTCGTATCCGCCACGGCCACGGGGACGCCCACCGACTCCAGCGGCCCCGCGAAGAGGTGGTGGATGGCCGGTTCGGCCACGTTGAGGATCAGCAGCGAGCAAACGGTGATGCCCAGCTGGCAGACCGCCAGCATGAGCGAGACGTTCTCCATCGCGTTCAACGCGGTGCGGGCCCGCTTCACCCCGGCGTCGAGCAGCGGCTCGATCTGGCTGCGGCGGGCGGTCATGACCGCGAACTCGGAGGCAACGAAGAAGGCGTTGCCAAGCAGCAACAGCACCAGCCACATGATTCCCAGCCAGTCGTTCATCGTTCCTCCCCTCCTGCGGTGTCGTCGTCGGTCGCGGTGGCCTGGAAGCTCAGCCGGTCCACGCGGCGCCCGTCCATCAACTCCACCAGCAGTTCCCCGTTGCCCGTCTCGACGACGTCGCCCACTGCGGGGATGCGCCCGAGCATGGACATCACGTAGCCACCGACGGTCTCGTAGGAGGCGTCATCGGGGATCTTCAGGCCCGGCACCTGGTCGCCGAGCTCGTCCGGGCGCAGCAGGCCCGGGAAATACCAGCGACCGGAGGCAGAGACCAGGACGCCGGGCTGGGTCCTGTCGTGCTCGTCGGTCACTTCCCCGACGATCTCCTCGACCAGGTCCTCCAGCGTGACCATGCCGGCGGTTCCGCCGTACTCGTCGAGCACCATGGCGACCTGCTGGTTGGCGCCGCGCAGGTCGGCGATCAACGAGTCCAGGTGCACGGTTTCGGGGACGGAGATGATGTCCTCCATGATCGTCGCGGCGACCAGCCCGGCGCGCTTGTGGCGCGGAACGGCGACCGCCTTCTTCACGTGGCAGACACCCTCGACGTCATCGGCGGAATCGCCGATGACCGGGAAGCGTGAGTATCCGGTGCGCCGGGCGGTCTCGATGATCGATTCCAGCGGCTCATCCAGCTCCACGGTCTCCATGCGGATGCGCGGGGTCATCACATCGGCTGCCGAGCGTTCGGAGAAGCGCAGCGTGCGCGACAGGAAGCGGGCGGTGTCGCGGTCCAGGGTGCCCATCTCGGCGGAGCGGCGGACCAGCGAGTTCAGTTCGGCGGGGCTGCGGGCCCCGGAGATCTCCTCCTTGGCCTCCAACCCCATGGTGTGCAGCACCTTGTTGGAGAAGCCGTTGAGCACGACGATCGCCGGCTTGAACACCGCGGTGAACACCAGTTGCGGGCGGGCGATGGCCCGGCCGATCGGCAGGGCGCGGGCGATGGCCAGGTTCTTGGGGACCAGCTCACCGACCAGCATCGAGAGGATCGTTGCGAACGCCATCGCCACAATGAGCGAGACGGGGGCGGCGCTGGGGCCAAGCCCCGCAGCTGCCAGCACCGGGGTGAGCAGCTTGCCCACGGATGGTTCCATCACGTAACCCGTCAGCAGCGTGGTGAGTGTGATGCCGAGCTGGCAGGAGGAGAGCTGGGTCGAGAGCGATTTGAGGCAACGCAGCAGTGGTTCAGCACCGCGTTCGCCGCGGGCCACCGAACGCTGGACGGTGCTCTGGTCCAGGGCGACCAGGGAGAACTCGACGGCCACGAAGAACCCGGTCCCCCCGATCAGGAGCAGGCCGAGTGCCAGGAAAATCCATTCCACCTAGCGGCTCACCGCCGTCGTTCCCGCACCTGACACCACGGCACGACGACGGTGCTGGGCGGGGGTGCGTGGGTCATCTTCCGGTGAAGCCGGTCTAGAAGGCTCCGATGCGGCGGCGGAAGAAGTGGGCATGCTGAGACGGTTTGAGCCGGCGCTGCGCGGTTTCGCGACGGGCCGGCACACTGAGTGGCTGTCCATAAGGGTTCCAGTCTACAGATGCCACCCGCCGACCGCGAGGACGGGGCCCCACTGGCGGGTGTCGTTGGACACACCCGCGGCGGGTCCGGCAAGCAGGTTCGCCGACGGCGCCGAAAATAGGCGCGCAATGCCCCGCGTCTGATTCGCAACGCGGCGGCGAAGGTCATTAGACTGGCGGAAGGTCTAGGACTAGGTCGTCGCACCACCCCGGACACGATCGGGACCCAGCGGCGAGGCAACCACAGGGAAGAAGAGGCGTCATCGTGCCAGATCAACCACACCACCGGCTAACCGAGGAGTTCGGCGGGAACGAGTGGCTCGTCGAGGAGCTGTACCAGCAGTATCTGCGGGACAAGAACTCAGTGGACAAGAAGTGGTGGAGCATCTTCGATTCGTTTGATTCCTCCGGACGGCCGCCTGCTGCGGATTCCGCCCCGGCGGCATCGGGCAATGGCACCGGCCCCAGCCCGCGCGCCGCCACCGAGGCGAGGGTCAACGAGGCTCCTGAGGCGAAGACGCCGCAGAAGAAGCCCGACACCGCCGCCTCTTCGGGCGATACGCCCAAGGACACCCCCGAGACCGAGAAGGCCAAGCCAGCCGATCCGGCCCCGAAGACCTCCCCGATCCCCGCCGAGCTGCCGAAGTCCAGCAGTGCCGCGAATCCGACCGAAGAAGACGTCGCGAAGCCGCTGCGCGGTCCGGCCAAGGCCATCGCCACGAACATGGAACAGTCGCTGACGGTTCCGACGGCCACGACCGTGCGTGCCGTGCCGGCGAAGGCGCTGATCGACAACCGCATCGTCATCAACAGCCACCTGGCCCGGGCCCGCGGCGGAAAGGTCTCCTTCACGCACCTCATCGGCTTCGCCGTCGTGCGTGCCCTGAAGCTCTTCCCCTCGCAGAACGTGACCTACCGCGAGGTCGATGGCAAGCCCACCGCCGTGCAGCCGGCCCACGTGAACTTCGGCATTGCGATCGACATCCCGAAGCCGGACGGCTCGCGCATGCTCGCGGTCCCGAACATCAAGAAGGCCGAGACGCTGAACTTCTCGGAGTTCTGGACGGCCTACGAGGAACTGATCAAGCGGGCCCGCAACAACAAGCTGACCGCCGACGACTACGCCGGTACCACCACCTCGCTGACCAACCCGGGCGGCATCGGCACCGTGCACTCGGTCCCCCGCCTGTCCAAGGGCCAGGCCACCATCGTGGGCGTCGGCGCACTGGAGTACCCCGCGGAGTTCCGCGGCGCCAGCGAGAAGACCGTGGCGATGCAGGGCATCGGCAAGGTCATCACGTTGACCTCCACCTACGACCACCGCGTCATCCAGGGAGCCGGCTCCGGCGAGTTCCTGCGCCTGGTCGAGTCACTGCTCCTCGGCGAGCAGGGCTTCTACGACGAGATCTTCGAGGCACTGCGCATCCCCTACGAGCCGGTGCGCTGGGTCGTGGACAACCAGGTCGACGTCGACCTCCAGGTCAACAAGATCGCCCGCATCCAGCAGCTCATCCACGCGTACCGCGTGCGTGGCCACCTGATGGCGGACATCAACCCGCTCGAGTACGTCCAGCGCCGACACCCCGACCTGGACATCCGCACCTACGGCCTGACGCTGTGGGATCTGGAGCGCGAATGGGTCACCGGCGGCTTCGGCGGCGCCTCGCGCCTGACCCTGCGCAAGATCCTCGGCGTGCTGCGCGATTCCTACTGCCGCACCACCGGCATCGAGTACATGCACATCCAGAACCCCGAGGAACGCCAGTGGTTCCAGGACGAGATGGAGCACGAGTACGAGAAGCCCAGCCGTGAAGAGCAGTTCCGCATCCTGGGCCGACTGAACGCCGCCGAGGCGTTCGAGACCTTCCTGCAGACGAAGTTCGTCGGCCAGAAGCGCTTCTCCCTCGAGGGCGGCGAGTCGCTGATCCCGCTGCTCGACGGCATCATGTCCGACGCCGCGGACCAGGGACTGGACGAAGTGGCCATCGGCATGGCCCACCGCGGACGCCTGAACGTGCTCACGAACATCGCCGGCAAGACCTATGCACAGGTCTTCCGCGAATTCGAGGGCACGCAGGATCCGCGGAGCGTCCAGGGCTCCGGTGACGTGAAGTACCACTTGGGCACCGAAGGCAAGTTCACCTCAGACAACGGCAACGAGACGCGCGTCTACCTGGCCGCCAACCCATCGCACCTCGAAGCGGTGGATCCGGTGCTGGAGGGCATCGTCCGCGCCAAGCAGGACCGACTGAACCTGGGCACCGACTCGGATGGCTACAGTGTCCTCCCGATCCTGGTGCACGGAGATGCGGCGTTTGCCGGGCAGGGCGTGGTCGCCGAGACCTTGAACCTCTCGCAGCTGCGCGGCTACCGCACCGGCGGTTCCATCCACGTGGTGGTCAACAACCAGGTGGGCTTCACCACCTCGCCGACGGCCTCGCGTTCCTCCGTGTACTCCACGGATGCCGCCAAGATCATCCAGGCCCCCGTCTTCCACGTGAACGGCGACGACCCGGAAGCCGTGGTGCGTGTGGCGCAGCTGGCGTTCAAGTACCGCCAGAAGTTCCGCAAGGACGTCGTCATCGACCTCGTCTGCTACCGCCGCCGCGGACACAACGAGGGTGACGACCCCTCGATGACGCAGCCGATGATGTACAACCTCATCGAGGCCAAACGCTCGACCCGCAAGCTCTACACCGAGGCGCTGGTCGGCCGCAACGACATCACCCAGGACGAGGCCGACCAGGCCTTGCGCGACTACCAGGGACGGCTGGAACGGGTCTTCGCCGAAACGCATGCGGCCCAGACCTCACCCATCCCGGTGGTCTCCTCCGACCAGACCAAGGTCAACGACCTGGAGCTGCCGGCTTCCCAGGTCGACGACGCCGGGGTGAACCGCCCGCAGGAAACCGCCATCAGCGCCGACATGCTGGCAACGGTGGGCAAGGCGCACGTTGACATCCCCGAGGGCTTCACGATCCACCCGAAGCTCAAGGCACTCCTCGAGCGTCGTGAGGCCATGTCCCGCGAAGGCGGCATCGACTGGGGCTTCGCGGAAATCGCCGCGTTCGGTTCCCTGTCGATGGAAGGAGTGCCGGTCCGGCTGTCCGGCCAGGACTCGCGCCGTGGCACGTTCGTGCAGCGCCACTCGGTGTTCCACGACCGCAAGAACGGCGACGAGTGGATGCCGCTGCGCAACCTCTCCGACGACCAGGCGAAGCTGTGGATCTACGATTCGCTCCTGAGCGAATACGCGGCCATGGGCTTTGAATACGGATATTCCGTGGAGCGTCCCGACGCCTTGGTGATCTGGGAGGCGCAGTTCGGCGACTTCGTCAACGGCGCCCAGACGATCATCGACGAGTTCATCTCCTCCGCCGAGCAGAAGTGGGGACAGCGTTCCTCGCTCGTGCTCATGCTGCCGCACGGGTACGAGGGCCAGGGACCGGACCACTCGTCGGCCCGCATCGAGCGGTTCCTGCAGATGTGTGCAGAGGAGAACCTGGTGGTGGCGAACCCGTCCAACGGCGCCAACCACTTCCACCTGTTGCGCCGTCAGGCCTACGCCCGTCCGCGCAAGCCGCTGATCATCTTCACCCCGAAGCAGCTGCTGCGTCTGAAGGCCGCTGCCTGCTCGGTCGAGGACTTCACCCAGGGCCACTTCCAGGAAGTCATCGGTGACACGATGAAGCTGGACGGCGCAGGCGTTGAACGAGTTCTCATGGTCTCCGGTCGCCTGTTCTACGATCTCGAAGCGGCCCGTAAGAAGGCAGGCGACGAGAAGACCGCGATCATCCGCGTGGAGCAGCTCTACCCGCTGCCCGTCGAGGCGATCAAGGAGGAGCTGGCGAAGTACCCGAACGCGAAGGTGTACTGGACCCAGGACGAGCCCGCGAACCAGGGTCCGTGGCCGTTCATGGGCCTGAACCTTGCTCCCGAACTCGACCGCCCGGTCGTGTTGGTCTCGCGCACGGCGTCGGCCGCCACGTCGACCGGCTCCCACAAGCGGCACGAGGTCGAGCTGGCGGACCTTCTGAAGCACGCCTTCGACCAGTAAAAGCAACAACGCATGAGCTGAAGGGCGGGACCTCGTGTCCCGCCCTTCGGCGTAACGGGCCCGCTGTTAGAGTGGGCGTACCGCGCAGAAAGGTCTTTCGTGGAACAACGCACTATCCGCATTGCCGCCATCGGCAACGAGGTCCTCGCCGGCCATGGCGACCCCCGTGCCCTCGGCTGGTTCGGCCGGGTTCTGGCCCGCACCACTGGCGACGATTTCCGTCTGGAGAGCTACTCTCTGGCCTCGCCCGATGAAGGGACCGAGGCACTGGCCGAGCGATGGCTGCAGGAGGCGTCCCGTCGTTTCGGCGACGGCTGCGACAACCGCCTCGTCGTCGCGCTTTCCGACCACGACCTCGACCTCGGGCTCTCAACGGCCCGCAGCCGGCTGAATTTGGCCAACATCATGGACGCAGCGTCGCAGATGAGCATCAAGGCCCTCGTCGTCGGCCCCACGCCGTCGCTGGACAACGAACGCAACGCACGCCTTGCCGAGCTCTCCGCTGCCTACGCCGACGTGGCCTCGCGACGCCACCACGCCTTCGTCGACACGTTCGGCCCCCTGCAGAACCATGAGCAGTGGCGCAACGATCTGGCGGCCAATGGCGGCCTCCCCGGCCAGGCCGGACACGGACTCATTGCCTGGCTGGTCCTGCACCGCGGGTGGTACCGCTGGCTCGATCTGGCCGAACCCACCGGCGCCTGAGCACCACCTGCATGAACGATGGCGGGAATCCCCTGGGGGTCCCCGCCATCGTCTATGTCCGCCCCCGCAGGGCCATTCGGGACGGATGGCGATCAGCACCACAGCAGTCACGACGATCCCGTCAGCTATGGAAGCAGTCGAATCATCGATTCATCCCCTCTGGCATGAAGCTGCACCGGACACGTTGGGGGTCGAGTAGTGGCCTGGTCCAGGGATGTGACAAGATAGAGGGCAGCCCAATTACCGAGCAGATCAGGAGGCAGCCATGAGCAAGCGTGCACGTAAGCGCCGTAGTCGCAAGAATGGCGGCGCGAACCACGGCAAGCGCCCCAACACCTAAACCAGGTGGAATAGCGAAGAGCCCACATCCTGACGGATGTGGGCTCTTTTGTGCCCGGGGGCCGCTGACGGGCCGGAACGACCGCGAGACGGATCAGCCGTGGCCGACCTCAACGCGGATCTCGCTGATGCGCGACATGATGCGCGTCTTCAGCGTGTCTGGAGCCACTTCCTGGCAGCTTCGCTTCACGACCGAGCGGATGATGCACTCCAGGTCGTATTCCTTGGTGCAGTCATCGCAGTGCTCGAGGTGCTCACGCACGTCCTTGAGGTCATCCACGGACAGCGCACCGTCGAGGTATTCATACAGTCGGGCGATGCGCTCGTCGCTGCAGTCACCCATTGATTGGCAGTCGCCCATCATTTCCTCCCTTGTCCGGCCGCGGCCGGACGGCCCGTCGTCGTCTTCGCTTTGCCGAGTCCGCGGGTGGCGGCGTAGTCGGCGAGCAGTTCCCTGAGTTGCTTGCGTCCGCGGTGCAACCGCGACATCACGGTTCCGATCGGAATGCCGAGGATCTCGGCGACTTCCTTGTAGGCGTATCCCTCCACGTCGGTGAAGTAGACGGCCAAGCGGAATTCCTCCGGAATCGACTGCAGCGCCTCCTTCACGTCGGAGTCCGGCAAGTGGTCCAGTGCCTCGGCTTCCGCCGAGCGGAGCCCGGTCGGCGTATGCTCGGCGGCCTGCGCCATTTGCCAGTCCTCCACCGTGTCGGTGCTCGAGCGCAACGGCTCGCGCTGGCGCTTGCGGTAGAGGTTGATGTACGTATTTGTCAGGATCCGGTACAGCCAGGCCTTCAGGTTGGTCCCCGGCTTGTACTGGTGGAAGGCCGAATACGCCTTGGTGTAGGCCTCCTGCACCAGATCCTCGGCATCCGAGGGGTTGCGTGCCATACGCATCGCCGCGGAATAGAGCTGGTCGACGTACTGCAGGGCGTCACGCTCGAATCGCTCGCGACGTTGCGCCTCGGATTCGGCGTCCTCGGGGATCTGCTCGACCCCATGCTGTGAAGTACTCATCACCACCCAGTCTAGACCGGGGCCATGAGTCCTGTCCGTGGGTTGGACCACGCGCTCGGCAGATGTCATCACCGGCATCTTTGCGCTTCCTCCTGAACGGTGTGGGTTGCTCTGGTCTGGGCCGGTGATCTGACCACCGGTCGTCTGGTAGGCACAACAGCCTCAGCTGCGACACTATTCCCAGCCAGGGGCCTCCCCCGCACCGATTGGAGTCGAAATAGTGCAAGACTAGGACCAGCACGTGAAAGCACTCCCGACTCCTTGGAGGAATCGATGTCCCTGGTTCGCCTGATCGCCCGCCCACTGCTGGCCTCCAGCTTCGTGTTGACCGGCCTTGACCGCGTCCGCAAGCCCGAAGAGAGCGGGGAACGGCTCCGCCCGAACCTGCGCCGCGCGGCGTCGGTCTTCCCCCAGCTCGAACCCATCGCCGCCAAGCCCGCGTTGGCTGCCCGTTGCATCGGTGCCGCACAGATCGTTTCCGGTCTGATGCTTGCACTCGGCAAGTTCCCCCGTTTCTCGGCGTTGCTCCTCGTCGGTTCCTCCGCCGTGACCGGATTCAACGACAACGCGGGCGACGCGCGCGTTATCTCCTCGAACCGCGTCAAGAACATCTCGCTCGCCGGAGGCGTCCTGCTCGCATCCGTCGATACCGCAGGTGCCCCCTCGCTGGCATGGCGTGCACGCCACATGGGCCAGGACGCGCGGAAGCAGCTCGTGAAGACCAACAAGGAATTGGCCAAGTCGGTGCGGAGTGGCACCAAGGATGCCCGAAAGGCCGCACAGGACGTGATCGGGCACTAGCCACCGACCAGCATGAGCAGCAACCTCTCCGCAGCCCCAGAGTCCCTGTCCCCCTGGCCGGCCCCTCGAGCCCAAGGTCCCGTGGACGCCACCGTCCGTGTACCGGCGTCGAAGTCGCTGACGAACCGTTATCTGGTGCTTGCCGCCTTGGCGGACGGACCCTGCCGGCTGCGTCAGCCATTGCGCTCACGCGACGCCGATCTGATGATCGAAGCGCTGCGCATCCTCGGTGCCGGCGTGGAGGAGGTGCCGTCGGCTGACGGGCCGGGCAGCGACCTGCTGGTGACACCGCTGGATCGCTCCTCGGTCCGCGATGCCTTGTCAGTCGACTGTGGACTCGCAGGAACGGTCATGCGTTTCGTTCCGCCGGTGGCTGCCTTGCTTCCCGCCGCAGTGTCCTTCGACGGCGATCCCGCAGCTCGCGTACGCCCCATGGCCCCGGTGGTCAACGCCCTCAGGGACCTCGGCGTGGAGATCGACGACCAGGCCAAGGGGATGCTGCCGTTCACCATGCACGCCACCGGCAGTGTCCGCGGTGGCCATCTGGTGGTCGATGCCAGCGGGTCATCCCAGTTCGTCTCGGCGTTGCTCCTGGTCGGGGCGTTTTTCGAGGAAGGACTACACCTCGAGCACGTCGGCGCGACGGTGCCGAGCCTGGACCACATCCGGATGACCGTCCAGACTCTGCGGGAACTCGGAGTGCAGGTCGACGACTCCACGCCGGACCACTGGAGGGTCTCCCCCGGATCCATCCGAGCCTTTGACGTCCTCGTCGAACGCGACCTGTCCAATGCCGGCCCCTTCCTCGCCGCGGCGTTGGCTGCGGGCGGCACCGTTCGGATCCCCGATTGGCCGGCTGAAACCACCCAGGTCGGTGCCCGGTGGCCCGAGATCCTCACCCGCATGGGTGCCACCACCACGTACGACGACGGTGTCCTCACCGTCACGGGCTCCGGCCCTGTCCGCGGTATCGACCTGGCAGATGCCTCCGAACTCGCACCCACGGTCGCCGCCCTGGCTGCCCTGGCCCATGAGGAAACACACCTCACCGGCATTGCCCACCTGCGCGGACACGAGACCAACCGTTTGGCGGCATTGGTTGCCGAGATCACTGCCCTCGGAGGCGAAGCCGAGGAAACATCCGATGGGATCATCATCCGCCGCCCGGTGACCCATGCTGGCCTGTTCCATAGCTACGAGGACCACCGGATGGCCACTGCAGGCGCCGTCATCGGCTTGGCCATGGACGGGGTCCGGATTGAGGACATCGCCACTACGGCGAAGACCATGCCCGATTTTCCCCAGTTGTGGCAGGAGCTGGCCGCCACTGGCGGCGCCTGAACATGGCGCGCGATGCCCGCAGCTGGGACGAATCAGACGTCCGGATCCGGCCGAACAAGAAAGGCTCCCGTCCACGCACCAAGGACCGCCCGGCTCACGAGGACGCCGTCATCGGTCGCATCATCACCGTGGACCGGGGCCGATACACCGCCATCCTGGACGAGGACACCGCCGACGAACGGATCGTGATTGCCGCCCGCGCACGCGAGCTGCGCCGTTCTCCCGTGGTGCCCGGTGACTTCGTCGCCCTCGTCGGCAATACTTCGGGCAAGCCCGACACCCTTGCACGGCTGGTCCGCATCGAGGAACGACAGACTTTGTTGCGTCGAAGCGCAGACGACACCGATCCGGTCGAGCGGGTGGTAGTCGCCAACGCCGATCAGCTGGTGGTTGTCGTCGCGGCCGCCAATCCAGAACCGCGGACTGGGTTCATCGACCGCGCCCTCGCTGCCGCCTACGACGCCGGTATCGAGCCTGTTCTCTGTGTGACGAAGACCGATATCCGCGACCCCACTCCCCTGTTGGAGAACTACCGGCATCTGGACCTTCACATCCTGACGAGCAAAAGCATTGGCGCCGAATCCTCGGGAATCGACGCACGGTCAGCCGATGGTGCCTCGGCCCGTTTGGAGGAAGGGGCCGTCCTGGAGCTGCGTAGGCTGCTGGCGGGCCGCGTCTCGGTGGTCCTCGGCCATTCAGGCGTCGGCAAGTCCACCCTGGTCAATGCACTCACGGGTGCCCAGCGGGCCACTGGCGGCGTCAACGCCGTCACGGGCCGGGGCAGGCACACCTCTTCATCTGCGCTTGCACTCCGCGTCGAGGGAGCCCCGCCAGGTACCTGGATCATCGACACTCCGGGAATCCGCTCCTTCGGCCTGGCCCTCGTCGACCCTGCGAATATCTTGGAATCGTTTCCCGATCTGGTGGAAGGATCTGCCAGTTGCCCGCGCGGTTGTCGTCACACCGCCGACTCGCCCGGGTGCGCGTTGGATGCCTGGGTCCGACGCCCGGAAGCCGATGCCTCCGGCATCGCCCGTCTCGCCTCATTGCGTCGCCTGTTCGGCGTTGAGGCCAAAGCCGATGATAAGGAGCTGGGATCCGTTTAGGAACACGGATCTGCTGCCCTCCTGCGGTAAGTTTGATGGCATGACCCGCGATGTAATGAGCTACAACGACGACCTCCGGTTGGCACACGCCATCGCCGATTCCGTCGATTCCCTGACCATGTCCCGCTTCAAGGCGCAGGATTTGCAGGTGGATACCAAACCAGATCTGACTCCGGTGACGGATGCCGATCGGTCGGCCGAAGAAGCAATCCGCAGCCAGCTGGCCCGATCCCGTCCCCGCGACGCGATACTGGGCGAGGAATTCGGCAGCACGGGCCACGGTGCGCGGCGGTGGGTCATTGACCCCATCGACGGAACCAAGAACTTTGTTCGTGGTGTCCCTGTCTGGGCGACGCTGATCTCCTTGATGGACGAAGGCCGGTCGGTTGTCGGGCTCGTCTCCGCCCCGGCGCTGGGACGTCGTTGGTGGGGCGCGGAAGGCACAGGGTCCTATACCGGGAAGTCATTGGCCTCGGCCACCCGTTTGAAGGTCTCCGGGGTCAGCGAGCTGGCGGATGCCTCACTTTCGTACTCAAGCCTGGGTGGGTGGCGCGAACGCGGCCAACTGGAGGCCATGTTGGATTTGCACGACGCCGTATGGCGGACCCGTGCCTACGGTGATTTTTGGTCATATTGCCTGCTGGCCGAAGGCGCGGTGGACATTGCCTGCGAACCGGAGTTGAACCTCTACGACATGGCGGCACTCGTGCCGATCGTCACCGAAGCGGGCGGACGCTTCACGTCTTTGGACGGGGAGGACGGCTGCCTCGGCGGAAATGCGCTGGCGACCAATTCACGACTGCACGACGCCACGCTGGCAGTGCTCAACGGCAGCACGAATGCGACAAAGTCATTCGAGACCGGACAGGCTCCCGTCAATGACGTCGCAGACGCCCCGGATGAAACGCACGAATTCAGGACCCGCCGGGAGGAAGACATGTCGGGATCGTCCCAACCGGAACATCACTCATCACCCTGGGAAAACGCCTGAGAGCCTAACGAGCGGATCGGCGACCGGCCGGGCGCTGCCGGGTCGGAGGCATTCGGTCGGAATCAGCGGCGAGCTGAGCGCGCTTGACCCACGTCATGGCGGCGCTGACCAGAGTTAACACCAGCATGATTCCACCGAACCACGGGTGCCCCGCGGCGAAAAGACCTGCCACCCCCAGCAAGAACAAGACGTGGGCGACCACTGGATGTACCGGCCACCCGAATCGACGCTTGGCTTGTGGGGCCATGAACAGGCCCCAGAACACCACCAGCGGAACCAGCAGGACGAGCACCGACAAGACTGGCGCCCACGGCAAGACCTGAATGGCCCACAAGGCGGCAGCGCAGAGCAGAGCAACCTCGAGGACAAACGCCAGAATCCCGGCGACGCGAATCGGCGGGGTTGCGTCGACCGACGGTTCCGCCGGGTCGCCCACGGCGTCCTGCTGGTTGTCTTGCATGCTGCTGCCTTTCCCATTTCCTGCGAAGCCGACGCGGAAATGCCCTCGAGTCAGTGACGTTCCCCGGGCCGACGGCCTCGGGATTCCCAACCATTCTATGCTGCGCCGGGCAATCGCCAGGGCAGCACGAAAACGGCCCCGGGATCCGAGATCCCGAGGCCGCTAATACGTGGAGATGGGGGGAATTGAACCCCCGTCCGATGTGGTGTTGCCAGGACTTCTCCGGGCGCAGTTTGCTGGGGGTTTTCTCTGCTCCAGCAGCCGTCTCACAAACATGCGGCTGGTCCCTTGCGGGATACCCTGAGCACAGTCACCGAAAATATGTCCAACACCCCAGTGACCAAGACGTTGAACAGTGGCTATCTAAATGACGCCAGTATCAGGGCCGATAGCAATCCCTGGCTGACGGACTGTCAGGCTGCTTAGGCAGCGAGAGCGAAGTCAGTGCGCTTTGAGTTGGCACTTGTGTTTTGCAAAGAGCGTTTACGAGATAACTTTGCGTCCTCGGCCCGCTTCTCCTGTCGCGACTCACATCGTCGAAACCGATCATCCCCGTATGTACTTCTCAATTTGCGGGTTGCCCCGCGCATCCCCGCAAGCGAACCTGCGAGACAACTACTATAACCCACCTAGCCCATGGTTCATTCCCCAGCGAGCTGCGGCTGGTCAGGAGGCGCGCCGGTTCCGCTCGCGCATGGCGCGTAGGGCTTCCCTGTTGTCCTGCTTCTCGCGCAACGTCTGGCGCTTGTCGAATTCCTTTTTGCCCTTGGCTACACTGATTTCCAGTTTGGCCCGGCCGTCTCGGAAATAGAGTTGCAACGGGACAATAGTAAAACCCGGGTCTTGGATCTTTCGGGTGATCTTCACGAGTTCTTCGCGATGCAACAGCAGCTTGCGCCGACGTCGAGCTGCGTGGTTGGTCCACGACCCGTTGAGGTATTCCGGGATGTAGAGAGCCTCGATGTACAACTCGTTGTTGTAGAACTGGCCGAACCCATCGACCAGCGATGCCTTGCCCTCGCGCAGGGACTTCACCTCGGTGCCGCTGAGCACCATGCCGGCCTCAAAAGTGTCGAGAATGTGAAAGTCGTGATGTGCCTTGCGGTTGGTCGCGACGACCTTGCGATCGGTGTCCTTGGCCATGGCAACCTCCTTATGTGCGAACGTGTGGCGGGAAATTTCAGCTGAAGATTAGGACAATCATCGTATGCCATCACCGGCGACATCAAGTTCGCATCCATCGCATGGACAACCCAACTGGCGGGCTATCCAACTCCCGATAGCCGGCGTGGAGCGATATCAGTCAGAGCAGACCTGCAGGATCAACGACGCTTCCATCCAAGATGGTCTCGAAGTGAAGGTGGCATCCGGTCGAGTTGCCGGTGGTGCCGACGTAGCCGATGAGCTGTCCCTTCGAGACATGCTGTCCGGCTCGCACCACGTAACTGCTCAAGTGGTGGTAGCCCGTCACGAGGGCGTGGCCGTTGACGACCCCATGGCTGATCTGGACCTTGTTGCCAGAGGTCGCAGACATGGTGGCATACCAGACTTCGCCTCCCGCTGCTGCGTGGACTGGCGCGCCGCACTGGCCACCGAACCCCCAGTCCAAGCCGGCGTGGACGTAGCCACCCATTCCGCCGTAGTCAATGGTCCCGGCGGGTGTCGGCCGCCATCCGAAGGTGGACGTGATGTGTCCACCACCCACTGGAACCGAGAGCCCCCAGCTGCTGGTGGATGACGAGGATGATGAGTCGCCGTTGTTACCCGCGCTCTCACTTTTCTTCCGGGCGGAAGCTGCAGACCGCTCGGCTGCGTCGGCCGCCGCACGTTTGGCCGCTGCGTCCGCGGCGTTGGCTCGGGCAGCTCGTTCGGCCGCAGCTTGCGCCTGTGCAGCTCGCGCCTCGGCTGCCTTTCGGGCTGCCTCTTCCTTGCGCTTGCGTTCAGCTGCTTCGCGGATCAACCGCTGCTGGCGTTCCTTGATGGCAGCGACGACCTGATCGTGCTCATCCTGCTGATCCTGGATTTGCGCCTTGATCTGCGGACGTTTGGCATTGAGTTCGCTGCTGGCCGCTTCCGCACCATCAATGAGTTCATCGACATGCCGCTTGGAGGCTTCGGCCTCATTGCGGGCTGCCTGTTCGCGGGCCAGTGCCGCTTCGGCCTGGTCCTTGAGATCGCTGATTTCCGATTCTACCGCGGTCATCCTGGCTTGGGCATTGGCGTTCGTCGCGTGCTGCTGGTTCAGGTCACTGAGGACCGCATTCTGACTGCGGAGTGCCTGGTCAGCCATCCCCATGCTGTCCGCCAGGTTGCCATCCGAGGAAGCATTCAGCAGGAGGCTGAGGTTGCTGGAGACTCCGCCACGTTTGTAGGCCTGCGTCGCGATCTGCCCGATGGCCTTGCGGGTGTTGGCCATTGACTCCGCGTCCTGGACCATTTGGCTGCCAATCTGGTCCTTGGAGGACTGCGCAGATTCTACTCGGGCGGTGAGTTCGTTGACCTGATCCGTTGCTGTTTGGACGCCGGCACGTGCAGTGGCCAACCGCTCTTGGGCCGCTGGCAGGCGGTCCTGGTAGTTCTTCAGCTTGTCGGCAACCTTTTGGATGTCAGCATTGAGGAATTCGAGATCAGACTCCAACGAGTCCAGCTGCTTCTCGACGTTTTGTTTCTTGTCATCCAGATTGTCGGCGTTGGCCGTGGGTACAACCAATGACAGGGATAGCAGGCTCACGAGGGCACCACTGATCACGGCGTGGGACAAAGTCCGTCTTTTACGGTCCGCCACAGGAGGTCCGTCCTTTCACTGGAACAGCAGTTCCCCGCTTCGGATGCGCGAGAAGAATACGGGCACGGGGGAACCTAAACCTTCAGGTAGCGCCTTAAGGTCAGGACCGACGATACACCAGCAAGGATGACTCCCAACGCAAGCAGGCCCGGGGCGACGAGCAATACCTGTCCCGTAGCAATGAAGGCCGTATCCGGATACTCAACCGCAAGCTTGCCCTGGATGAGGTACCGGACCACCGCCCACAGCGTGCCCGAGGCCAAGACGGCACCGATGAGCGCAGCGATCACGCCCTCCAGAACAAAGGGCAGTTGGATCACCGCCTTCGATGCTCCCACCAAACGCATGATTCCCGTCTCGCGTCTTCTGCTGAAAGCCGAGAGCCGGATCGTCGTGGCTACCAGAAGCACAGCACAGAAGATCATGACCACGGCAATTCCGATCGCAACCAAGGACGCGATGTTCATGATCGAGAAGACCTTTTCCAAGAGGTCGCGTTGGTCGATGACCGTGTCGACGCCCTTCATCGAGGAAAAGAGCTCGTTAATGACGTCGTACTTCTCCGGGTCCACCATCTTCACGCGGAATGACTCCGGCAACTGGTCAGCGGTAACGGTATCAACGATCGGGGAATTCTTGAACTGCTCGCGGAAGTGCTGCAAAGCCTGGTCCTGCGACTCGTACTCATAGCCGTCCACATACGGTTTGACTGCGGCGGAACCCAGCATGTCCTTGATGGCCGAACGCTGGGAATCGGTCACTGCACCATCGGCACAGGTCTGCGAACCGTAGTCCTCCCCGCACAGGAAGATGGCCACTTCGACCTTGTCGTACCAGAAGCCCTTCATTTGCGTGATCTGCATCTGCGTCAAGGCGGCGGCGCCGACAAATGTCAACGAAATAAAGGTCACCAAGACGACGGACACGACCATGGAGAGGTTTCGACGCAGGCCGGAACCGATTTCACCGAGGATGAACGCCAGTCTCATGCTTCGTCCTCCTCGGAGTCGAAGGGGGCGATCGCCTGGTCCTGGGGATTAGCTGTCCGCAGTTCGCGGGAACCGTCCTGGTTGATGATGGGAATCATGGCGGTGTATTCACCGGCGCGCTCGTCCCGGACGAGCTTTCCTTCGTCGAGTTCAATGACCCTACGGCGCATGGAATTGACGATGTCGTCGTCGTGCGTGGCCATGACTACTGTCGTGCCGTTTTGGTTGATCTTGTCCAAGATGTTCATGATCCCCACGCTGGTGGCGGGATCCAGGTTTCCTGTGGGTTCATCAGCGAGCAAGATGCCTGGCTGGTTCACGATGGCCCGGGCAATCGCCACGCGCTGCTGTTCGCCACCGGAAAGTTCGTTCGGCATGCGCTTTTCCTTGCCTTGCAGCCCCACCGTCTTGAGCACCTCTGGCACGGTGCTGCGGATGGAAGCACGGCTCTTGCCAATGACCTGCATGGCAAAGGCGACATTGGAGAAGACATCCTTGTTGGGCAGAAGACGGAAGTCCTGGAAGACGACGCCGATGCCACGCCGCATCCGCGGGACTCTCCATCCGGGGATGCGGGCGACGTTTTGTCCGGCAACGTGGACCGAGCCACGCGATGCCTGGTCCTCACGCAGCACGAGCCGGATGAAGGTCGACTTCCCGGAGCCGGAGGCCCCTACGAGGAACGCGAAGTCGCCGCGGTCGATCTCAACATCGATATCGTCCAGCGCCGGACGGGACTTCTGGTCGTAGACCTTGGTGACGTGCTCAAATCTGATCATGGCAGTTCTGCCCACCCGGACCACCGGTCAGTGTCCGAAAAAATGCGGGGCTTTGCTGGGGGAACGTACAGCACCGGCACTGAGCACTCTAGCGTTAGCACTTGTCATTGCCGCGCAGGCGGTATCGCGTGTCGGTACCGTCATTCCAGCCGTGAACGTCGAGCCTATTGCGAAGCGCCCGGCCCGGCGGGAGTGGCTACACGGCCACTTCCCCGCCGGTTCGGTCTCCCCCGCCTATTCGTGTGAGAGGTCTCCACCAAGAATGAGTTCGGGCTCGGTGGCCGCGCGGACCTCTTCGACGCTGACC
>NZ_BAAAIV010000011.1:213776-272408 GCF_039526245.1 Arthrobacter rhombi | reverse complement strand
GCACTGAGCGCCTGAAAACGTTCACCGAAGGACACAACCGCTACACCACTTCCCGGGACTTGACCACACTTTGGCGACGGTCTTCTGAATAGAGCGCCTCCCAAGGCTGCCATTCCGGCGAATCTACAATATGGTGCGACCTGGAAATGTGGGTGAACCAGACAAACGAGTCAATCGGCACGCCGGAAATGTCTATTTTTTGCGCTCTCAACGCCCGCTCAATTGACCTATGTGCTTCCGAAGCTTGGTCAAAAGGACTGCGCGTAGTCGGCTGTTGGCGTCCCAAATACCAGAGTCCATCTTGACGTTCAATGGATTGGACGGCTTTGACTTCAATCACAGCAATGCCGTGGCCCGGAACGACGACTACGAAGTCGGCTTCACCCTCGAGATTGCGGACATGATTGGCAATATTCAACGAGTGCAGAACAATCCACGATCGTGTTTGCTCATCCAACTCGAACTTTGGAAACAAGATTAACTCGCCGGGGGATTTCGTATCTCCAGAAATCCTTGGTGGAATCATTCGAGCCATTTTCTTTCCTCTACGTTGGTAAGTACTCGAACTCGATGGCGCTTCATGCGGATCGGTCTATCTGAAATTGAGGTTACTTCGCCAACGAAAATGGAAGCACCGCCCGAATCGATCGTCTCCGTGATCAGCCAACCTCTAGACTCGATTAGCTTGTAATCTACAGCGCCCAAAGTCGATTCAAGTTCAGCACGTATTTCGTGAGTGGCCCTACTATGGGCGCTCCTGATTCGATCCCTAGATTGAACGTATGCCGATGCATCAAGTCCTAGCCAATGCAGCAGGAGCTCGAAGTCAGCAGCAAATCTCGGGCCCCAAGTCGTCGCGAGGGACCATGCCTCGGCTCTAGGAATAGTCCTCATGCCGGCGGCAAACAATTTCTTCTGCACCCAGTCGACTCCATGTCGTTGAAGCTGCTGTCGGAGTAGGTTCTTCCACTTCGCCTGCGCTGAAAGGTCCTCTTCACAATGCGCCCCGAGTAGTTTGCGAAGCTTTTCCCAGATAACTTTCGAATCGGACGAATCGGCTCTAAGCACGAGTAGCGACCCGAGTTCAATCTCTTCAACCCCGATGGACGAAACCTCAGTTTTGCCGGTAGGAGTCGGGACAGCAGTTCTAAGAAAATCGCCATCCACATCGATAACTGTTTGGAATCCTCCGGCCAGGTTCACAGTTCGAGCTTGGACTTCGTCTGCATCTAGCACTAAGGCTGGGACATCTTTTGCAATGCCTCCAACATCTCTATCAAATCCAGATTCCCCCGTAGGCTCCTCAAAGACCTCGATCCGGGATTCTGCCTTGTATCCGACGAATGAAACCCGAGCAGCGCGTACATAGGGATTAATCACCGATTCTCGGAGCAAAGACGACCTCAACTCAGGAACGGGCCGCCAAGCGGGAATAATGAAAATCGATTCCTCAGAGTGAGGTGCCTCCCAAAGGGCACGAGTATAAAATTCCGGACTCTCGAGAGAGATCAATTGATCGAATATAGGGGCATATCGAAGCATAGAAGCTGTCATTATTTTAACGTTTTCGTACGATCCCGTCATGCAGTCTTCATACATGCCTACGAAGTAGGTTCGGGGCACAACTACACCGAGCTGCATCCCAATTCCGTCTTCGAGGTACTCAGACAAGAGCAACGCTCCAGGACTCATTTCACTATTCTCGATGTGTTGGCAGACCCTTGTGAAGCCTTCGAGTCGATCCTCATTACCGGTTCGAAGACCCAAAGAGTCAACTTCACGTTTGGCTTCTTCAAGCAATTCTTCTAGTCGGTAGTTGCGGCTAAGCTCAAACGGACTCGCCGTCCAATGCCACCGGATTCCGGCAATGAGTTGGCCTAATTTGGACCAAATGCTCTCGGCCTCAAGATCACCATTTGATCTGAGTCCGGATCTCATTCTCGATAGCTCATGCCCCGTCTCATCCTGGAAACGAACAAGTTCAACAGGTGTACGCGGAGCCCCGGCAGCGACTCCATAGAGTTGATTCAGCTCATCAGGCGTTCTCAAACTAGGACCTCCACCCCAAAAATCTCGATACCGGGCGGTGGGGACCAATCGAGGAATTGTCTATCAAGCAGAGTCCCATCCAAAGCAAATCGTGCTATTGCTTCCTCAAACGGGTCATTCTCGCGGCTGCGGTCAACGATGCAGACGACGCACTTAGATTTAACTGCTCTCAACCATTGGCCGGCGGATGGTCCATCCAGGACGACCAACTTGGCAGCCGCGTCCACGGCCGCCATTCCCCCCTCGGTCGCTGGTACAACCGTGGTACACCAAGCGGTGAAAGACGTTGCTTCTGGAATAGTCAATAGATGTCCGAGCTCGATCATCGAATCAGCCGAGAAGCCAATTTGCGCTTTTGACTCGTGAAGAATTTCCTGCTTCACCCCAACTAGAGCTATTTCATGGTCTTGATTCACGTGCGCGGCGGTCCATGATTTTTCCAACCACGAGCCATTGGTTATCGTTGGGCGCGCAGGAATGTCCCGCTGGCTCCACTCCGCGCCTTCCGCTCGATTGCTTATGGCAACTGCGCGAACATCGCTGATTGATATCCAAATACCGCTTATATTGATTCGACCTTTTGCGGAATCTATGCCCCTCAAAACTCCGGACCAAACTCGTGATTCGCTCGCGATATTAAGTCGCATACCAATTGTGAGCGAGTCAGATACTTCAATTTGCTCATGAGCGTCCGGTTCGCGAACCAATCGCCACCCCACACCAATTAGCCATGCAATGTAGTCTCTGGCCGGAGCGCTTACACAGATCAGCAATTGCCGGTCCGACTCAAGTTCATATTTGGCTATCTGCCTACCCAACAGCAAAAAAGACGCAGCCCAATTTGCTGTAACTGGTAGCTGAGAAGGTGCTTTTAGATACAACGCCATAGATCCATTCCCCCAACGAAGTCCTGTCAAGATAACACGAGGACGACGGTGAATAATCTTTAGGCCACAAGGTATAGCTACGCCCTCGAGCACATTGACTTGAGGCAAGGCGGGGGGCAAGTCAGAAGGCTGCGGCCTCGTCACCGAATTTGGCCGGATGGTGGGCGGGATCCCGGTGGTTATCGTCCCCGAGAAACCGAATCCGTATGCCAAGGGGCTGCAGCCGACGGTGCGGACATCGATTTCGGCGGCGGCCACCATGGAGCTCTGCGAGCGATGGTCAGCCGTTGGTGAAGCCGGCGGCCATTAGGAAGCTCGCAATGATTTCGGCCTCGTCAATCAGGCATATAGAGAGGAAGCTAAACTTCACCTCCGATTACGGCGCCACCAACAACAGGGCCGATCGCGCACCATAGGAACCGACGTTCCACGGAAAGACGAATGGCCCGAAGAAACACGCTTGGGCGCCCATTCCGGGGCGCGCAAGCCCCAGCCCGATGCTGCCAGGTGGGATGTCTCAGTTACGGGCGCGGGCGAACATCCCGTATGAGTCGATGATCGCCTCGTCGGCCTGAAACATCCTCGCAAACTCCAGCGCCGATTCACGGAAAAGCCCCTCGCTTCCCGCCAGTATGAGCGACATGGCCGCGCAGTTGCGCCCACCCAAACTACGATGGAGCGAGCGGCACGATCCTTGGTGCCGCCGGGTACGCCTAATGTGCCACGTTCATCGACACTTGGCTCTCGGCGGACTCCCGAAGGACCTCGCTTTGGCGGGCGCCTGCCAAAGGCGCCAATGCTCACGCAACGAGAACCTCTTGTGCCCGGCCAGCGAGCTACACGCTGGCCCTGCTAACAGCGACTCCAATTGCCTCACTTACGAGCGCGCCTGCCCCTTTGTCGGTAGCGCCTATCACGTAGCGGCAGTGCGTCGTCGCGCCTGCGCCGGGCACCACCGCATACGGTAGGACAGTGACCAGCACCCCCACGAATTCCGCCGCAGACCCCGGCCCCACACGGACCAACCGGCGAGCGCGCTTGGCCGTGTCCTTGTTGTTCCTGACCAACGGCGCCCTGTTCGCGAACATCCTTCCGCGGTACCCCGCGCTCAAGGAGGATCTCGGGCTCTCCAACGGGGCGTTCGGTGCCGCCGTCGCGGCCTTTCCGCTCGGGGCGCTCATCGCAGGGTTGGCCGCCGCATCGCTGATCCGCCGCTTCCACTCCGCACGGGTCGCCGTCATCGGCACCATCCTCACCGGAACCGGCGTCCTGCTGGCCGGCCTCGCCCCCAGCTGGGCGATGCTGGCCGGAGCCCTCTTCCTCGGTGGCGCCATGGACGCGATCACCGACGTCGCCCAGAACTCCCACGGACTGCGCGTCCAACGCGCCTACGGCCGCTCGATCCTGAACTCCTTCCACGCCGTCTGGAGTATCGGCGCCATGCTGGGCGGGCTCCTCGGCGGTGCCGCCGCCGGCCTCGGCATTCCCCGCGGTATCCACCTGGGCATCTCGCTGGCCCTCTTCAGCATCGTCGCCCTGATCAGCCTGCCCCTGTTGCTCCCCGGGCCCGACACCCGCACCACCACCCTCGTCACCGCGCAGGACGGCGCCAGCTCCGATACCGCCACCGGCCACGACGTCGGCATCTCCCGGGTGCATCCCTCCTGGCTGCGCACCTCGGCCATCCTGGCCGCGCTGGTGCTCGTCTCCATCGGCGGTGCCCTCGTGGAGGATGCCGGCAGCTCCTGGTCGGCGATCTACCTCAAGGGGTCCCTCGGCGCGATCGCTCCCGTCGCAGCCCTGGGTTTCGTCGCCCTGGTCGGCTGCCAATTCGTCGGCAGGATGATCGGCGACCGACTGGTGGACCGCTTCGGCCAACGAGCGGTCGCCCAAACCGGCGGTGTCCTGATCGCCGTCGCGTTCGGTGTGGCGCTCGCGTTCCCCAGTGTGCCGAGCACCATCATCGGATTCGGTCTCGCCGGGTTCGGGACCGCCACCCTGGTGCCGGCAGCCATGCACGCCGCCGACGAACTACCGGGCCTGCGCCCCGGCACCGGCCTGACCATCCTGGGCTGGCTGATGCGGTTGGGGTTCCTGTTCTCGCCGCCGATCGTCGGAGCCATCGCCGACCGCTCGTCGCTAGCCACCGGCCTACTCGTAGTGCCGATCGCCGGAGTCCTGGTGGTCATCTGCTCCAGCGTGCTGGCCAAACGGGTGCCCCCAACGCCTGCCTCCAGCTAGGGTTCCAGCACCGCCCGGAGCACGCAGAACGCGTTGCCCTCCGGATCCTGGAGGACCACCCAGCCCTCGTCGCCCGACTGACCGACGTCCAGATCCGTGGCGCCGAGCGCCCGCAGACGTTCCACCTCGTCCTCCTGGGTCGATTCCATGGCGTTCACGTCGAAGTGCAGCCGACCCTGGTGCGGAGTGGGGTCAGCACACTGGCTGAGCACGATCGTCGGCTGCGCTCCCCCGAAACCGCTTGCTGGCCCGATCTCCACGGAGCCGTCGTCTTCGCGGTCCAAGATGACGTAGTCCAGTGCCGCACACCAGAAGCGGGCCAGCTCCTCCGGCGCGCGCGTTTCCAGGACGAGTTCACTGAGTCGAAGTGCCATGGTCCATGGTAGCCATCCACTCCACGGCACCGTTTCCGTCATCACATCGATACGTGGCGACGGTCCCACAATGAGCCGCCACTGGTGAACAGTTGGTAAATTGGACCCGAACAATTCGTGCATCGCCCTGATTCGGCGCGGTGCAACCGGGCCAGAAGGGAACGTGCAAGGCGTCATCAACGAACGTGGAGCAGTGGGCGAACGCCCCGGCGAGCCGCAGGCCTCCACCGCACCACGCACCCGACGGCGCTGGTCCCCACGCAATCTCTCCACCCTCGCCGGTGCCCTCGTCCTCTGGCAGGGCCTGATCCTGCTCGTGGTGCTTCCCGTGGTCCAGTTCACGTTCCGGCGCACCCTGGACGCAGCCGGAACGCCGAACCTGACCGATCAGAACTTCGCCCTGCTGCTGAACGACCCGGCGTCCCTGCTCTGGCTGCTGGCCACCGGCCCGATCGCCACCGCGGCACTGACCTTGCAGTACACCTCCATCGTGGCCCTCGCCCACGGCCTGCACACCGGATCCCCACATCCTGGCACGACGACGGCACGCCGGGCCCTGCGTGCCACCGGCAGGGCACTGGGCTGGCAGGCACCCCTCATGGGCCTGTATCTGCTGCTGCTCCTGCCCATCAGCGGCTTCGGGGAGCTCTCGCCCCTGACCCATCAGATCGGCGTCGCACCGTTCGTCACCGCCGAGTACCTGAAGAAGCCGCTGAGTCTCGGCCTCTATCTCACCGCAACCAGCGCGTTGTTCTATCTCAACCTCAGATTGCTGGCGACCCTGCCCGCCTTGGTGGTGCACCGGGTGACGCCGCTGCGAGCCATGGTGGCCAGCTGGACGGCCACCGGCGGACGCCGCCTGCGCCTGCCCCTGCTGCTGGTCTCCCCCGTGGCCGCCGCCCTGTTGGCCTACCAGGTGCCGGGTCGTTCCCTGGCTGCGGTGGCCGAACTCCCCGGAACCCTGCTGGAGAGCGACTCGCGGCTGACCGCCGCGCTGGGGCAGGGCCTGTCCCATGCGGTGATGTTCGTGGTCCTGATCGCCGCCACGGTTCTCGCCCTGCAGTTCCTGCTCCTCCGCTGCCTGGAGGCCGCACCTTCCGTGGCGTCAGAGCCCTCACCGGCTTCGCCCGACACCGTGGAGGCCCCGGCCATCCGCGCCCAGGCCCCGATGTCCGGCGCGCGCCGCGTGGCTCTCCGACTCGGTGCCGGCGCCACAGTCCTGGCGATGGTGTTCGTCAGTGCCCCCTCCGTGTCCGCAGCACCCGTAGCGACGTCCGACCCATTGGTCATCGCCCATCGGGGTTTCGTGTGGGGAGGCGTCGAGAACACCATCAGCGCCCTGGATGCCGCTGCCACGAAGCATCCCGACATTGTCGAAGTCGATGTGCAGCAGACCAAGGACGGACACTTCATTGCCAGCCACGACACCAACTTGATGGTGCTCTCCGGCCACAACGTGAACACCTACGACCTGACGCTGGCCCAGGCCGAGGCGACCTCCGTCAGCGCCCGTGGTTTCTCCGACACGATCCCCTCGATGGTGGACTACGTCCGCCACGCCAAGAAGCTCGGCATCAAACTTCTGATCGAGCCCAAGGTCCACGGCCACGAGACCCCGGATTTCATGGACCGGCTGGTCCGCGAGCTCGAGAGCGTGGGCCCGTTGGAAGACAACATCTACCACTCGCTGGATGCAGACGTGGTGGAGGGGCTGAAGGCACGGCGCCCCGATCTCTCGGTCGGCTACACCATCGCCATGACCGCCGGCGGCGCCCCCAACGTGGACTGCGACTTCTACGTCGTCGAGCAGGCGTCTTACTCCCCCCGTCTCATGGCCGAGGCCAAGGCCCAACACCGGCCCGTCTACGTGTGGACGGTCAACCGCGAGGACAGGATGCGCCAATACCTGTACGACGGGGCCGCCGGCATCGTGACCGACCACCCCGACCTGGCCCAGGACGCGCGCTCCCGGGTGGAGTCCCACGAGGTCGGCGCTGCCAGCCTGCGCGATGCCCTCCAACGGTTGGCACAGGTAGTGCCTGCGGCGGTACGGGTTCCTTCCCGCGCCAGGTAGCCGCTCGGAAGACCCGGGTGGGGCAGATGATCGGCTCCCCGTACCGCCCTGCTGCCGGACCGTAGGATGGTGCCTGGTCGCCCCGCCGGGGGCGATGGCGCCACCGTCGAGGAGCTTGTCCCCATGTCCCCGTTCCGCCCTGTACTCCGGATCCTCATGGGCGGCCGCCACTTCGGTGAGCTGCCGTTGGGACGCCGTATCCTGCTGAGCCAGCTGCCGTTGACGCTGGCCTCGGCCCTGATGGTGCTGGTGGATCTGCTCTTCGCCGGCGGGCAGGTCATTGCCGACCCTTGGTTCCAAACCGGTCTTCTCATCATCGCGGTCCTGACGGTTGCCGCCGGGACCGTCCCCTGGCAGCGGTTCGCCCGAGGGAGCTACTGGGTGATCCCGCTGCTCGACCTGATCGGGATCGCCTTCCTGGCTGCTGGCGCCTACCCGGTGCTGACCGGCTTGCCGATGCTGGCCATGTTCCCGGTGTTCTGGATGGCGTGGTCGGCCCTGTATCCGCGGAGCACGGTCGTCGTCGGCTTCGTCGCCACGTTGTTCATCTGCTGGTTGCAGTACTGGCACGCGGGCCTGGACCTCAGCCTGTCCACCTACGGCCGTCCCGTGGTCATGCCCGTCATCATCCTGGCATTGGCAGTCACCACCAACATCGCCGTGGAGAGCATGATGGCCACCGACCGCCGTCTGGCCGAGGCACTGGATGCCGCGCACACCCAAACCGAACTCCTCGACGCCGTGCTGAACGCAGCCAGCGTGGGCGTCGTGGCGGTGGACCGCGACGGCCACGACATCCTGATGAACGACAGGCAGCGGCTCCACCACGCCGCGGGGACCCCGGACGGCATCATGGACCCAACCGAGGAGCAGCTCCTGCTCTTCGGCGCGGGCCACCGCAGCGAACGGTTGGACACTCCCCTGGCCCCCGGGGATCGTCCCGTCCACCGGGCTGTGCGCGGAGCGGAGTTCACCGATGAACTCCTCTGGAGCGGACCCGCCGAATCTGCCGAGGCACTTGCTGTCTCAGCCCGTCGGCTCACCGATGCCCAGGGGGACTTCGGCGGCTCCGTCATCGTCTTCAAGGATGTCACCGAGCTGGTCCAGGCCAACCAGGCCAAGGACCGCTTCCTGGCCAGCGTCAGTCACGAACTGCGCACGCCCCTGACCTCCATCCTGGGATACCTCGAGATGGTCCAGGATCTCCCCGGCGTGCCCGGCCCGGCGCTTCGATCCATCACGATCGCCGAACGCAATGCCCAGCGACTGCTGCATCTGGTCAACGACCTGCTCACGGCGGCCTCGACCACCATGGAACTACATCCGCGCGATACGGACCTGGTGGACATCGTGGCCGCCTCCGTGGCATCCCAGGAGCAGGCGGCACGCTCCGCGGGTCTGGACCTGCACCTTGAAGGGCCGGCATCGCTGCCGGTGCGTGCCGATCCCGAACGCCTGGGGCAGATCGTGGACAACCTCGTCTCCAACGCCGTGAAGTACACGCCGTCCGGCGGTCGGATCACCGTGGACGTCCACGAGGACGGCGATATCGCCGAAGTATCGGTCACCGACACGGGGCAGGGCATGTCGCCGGAGGAAGTCGAACAGCTGTTCACCCGCTTCTACCGCTCCGAGAGTGCCCGCGGATCCGGCATTCCAGGCACCGGGCTGGGACTTTCGATCGCCCGCGAACTGGCGGAGGCCCATGGTGGAAGCCTCACGGTCCGCAGCGTACCCGGCGAAGGCAGCTCGTTCACGGTGCGGGTGCCCAAGGGTCGCTAGGACAGCCGGGCACGTCCGCCTCTGCGCCACACCACAAGCGGCTGCTGCCGCACCCCGATATGTCAGGGTGTGGCAGCAGCCGCAGAGGTTCTCTGTTCCGGCGTGTTTAGACGCGCCGTTTGATTCCCCGCAGGATCCACATCACCGCGCCGATGACCAGCAAGGCAATGCCGATCCACAGCAGGAACATCGCTGCCTTCACAGCGACGCCCAGGATGAGCAGGATAACTCCAACAATGATCAGCGTCAGTACAAGTCCCATGTCCCTGACGTTATGCCCCTCTGGGATAGACGTCGATCTTTTGCGTCGACGCGGCGTGCCCGGCCCCTACGGGTAGGGTCCAGACCGGCCGAACCCCCGGCACGTTGGCGGAGCGCCGGATACGCCCCCGATCCAGCGGGCTGGGGCCTCGAGGAGCGTGCTAGCCTCGGGATTGGACCCACGGCTTCAGGCACACAGCGCTCCAGGGGGTCCAACGAACGACGCCACACACGGCAAGGGAGCACATGAACGAAACGATGACGGCGCTGGCCGACCCGGCACTGGTCGCGCGAGCCCAGTCGGGGGACCTCGACGCGTTCGAGGAGCTGGTTCGCCGCTACCAGCGCGGGCTACTTCGTTTTTGCCGGGGCATGCTCGGCAACGCCCCCGACGCCGAAGACGCGGTGCAGGATGTCATGGTCACCGCCTGGCGGCGTCTGCCCACCCTGCGCGCCACCGAGGCCGCCTCCACTTGGCTGTACCGCATCGCCTCCCACCGCTGCATCGACACGATCCGCAAACGCCGCCCCGACGGTGGCGACCCGGCGGAGCAGGAGGAACTGCGCACCGACAGCGAGGCAGGCCGGATATCCCAGGCCGGCCCGGCCGGCGAGGCCGAGACCCGTTTGGCCTTGGACGCCTTGACCCGGCACCTGGCGGCGCTGCCCGTCGCCCAACGCGAAGCCTGGACCCTGCGCGAGGTCCAGGGCCTGGGCTACCAGGAGATCGCCGACATCACCGGTGAAACCCTGGCCACGATCAGAGGGCGTATCGCCCGCGCACGCACCGCACTCGCCGAAAGGATGGACCCGTGGAAATGAACACCGGACCGCACTCCGGCGACGTGCCGGCCTGCGACCGCTCCGAGGAGGATGTCTGGGAGCGGCTCGATCTGCCACCTGACGAGCACGAACTGCGTTGCCCCCAGTGCCAGGAACAACGACGACGCCTCCAACCCCTGTTGTTGGCCACCCGGCGGCTCCGTGAGGCGCCGCAGGTACTCGCCGATGAAGATGCGGCATTGGACCGGATCCGCCGATCCGCCATGGACGGCATCCGCGCCGAAATCCGCCGCGGCCGGCGCATCCGTGTCCGGCTCACACCGCACGGCCCGCTGGAGATCAGCGTGTACGTCCTCAACGACGTCATCCGCCGGGCCGCCGACACCATCGACGGCATCGAGTTGCGCAAGCACGGCGCCACCGCCGCGTTGGACGAGGACGGGGATCCCGCCGTCGTCTGCCAGCTCGGTGTGCATCTGCGGGTCGGCATGGAGGCCGCCGCGGTCGCCGAAACGTTGCGCAGCGCGGTCACGGAGCGTCTCGCCGAGGAACTCGGCATCACCCCTGCAGCAGTGGACGTCACCGTGGAGGACATCATCGATGAGTAGCCCAACCCAGCTTTCGCCCGCCTCGGCCGCCCGGGCCGATGCCATCGACCAGGTGCTGCGCCTGGAAGGCGTCGCCACCGTGTTCCCGCCGACGCTCGCCGTCGTCAGGTCCCTGGCCACACGCACCGCTGAGCCCTCCGCTGCGCTGCGGCTCTCCGGGGGCACCGGCCCCACCGAGGCCCGGCTGGACATTGCAGTGGCCGCCGGACACCGCGCCGCCGATGTCAGCGCCTCCGTGCAGGAACTGGTCCACCGGGTGCTCACCGGCCACGGGATCGACCTGTCCTCGGTGACGGTGACGGTGCTCGAGCAGGGGGTGCCGGACACTGGCGCGGACGGCGGCCCGGCACCCCGGCCGAAGGGCTAGGAAAAAGTTTTTCGAGATTGGCCGTGACGATTGTCCGCCGGCCAACGTCTGTACTGGTGTAAGACGCATTTCAGACGTCAGACGAAACGGAGAACATCATGGCTGAGAACACCAACTCCCGACTTCCCCAGACCACCGAGGAGTCGCGCGCCGCGACCGCCGGCCAGGCCGAGCGCAAGCCCGAGGGCCCGCTGCAGACCGAGCACGGCAACACCACGATCGCCGACACCGTCGTCCAGAAGCTTTCGGGCGTCGCAGCCCGCGAGGTCCCGGGCGTCTTTGCCATGGGCAACGCGGCACGCCGCGCGTTCTCCAACCTCGCCGAGCGCATCCCCGGATCGCAGACCAACGTCTCCGGTGGCGTCAGCGTCGAGACCGGTGAGCGCCAGGCAGCCATCGACGTGAGCATCGTCGTGGAATACGGAGTCGCCATCGCCGAGGTCGCCGAGGACATCCGCCGCAGCATCATCCAGGCCGTCGAGCACGGCACCGGCCTGGAAGTCATCGAGGTCAACGTGAACGTCACCGACGTGCACCTGCCCGAAGACGACGAAGACGCCGCTTCCGACCGCTCAGACCGTTTGGAGTAACCCATGAACAGCGCACGCTTTTGCGTCCTCGTCGGACTGGTCCTCGGTACCGTCTGGGCCTTCGGAGGGTTCTGGCGGATGCTGCTGGTAGCCGTCGTGGCCGCCGTCGCATTCGGTGTCGGCCGCGTCCTGGAAGGACGCGTCGACCTGCAGGACTGGGCGGGCCGCATCCAAGGCCGGCGCTGACATGGGCGCCATCAACCAGGATGCCTCCCCCGGCTCTGCCCCGGGCATGACCCACGCCCCCCACAATCGGGGTCGGCTGACCATCAGCGAACGGGTGGTCAGCCGACTCGCAGCCAAGTCCGCGGCATCCCACCCCGCAGTCGGCGCCCGCTCGGGCGGCGTCCTCGGAGTGGGGTCCAGCCAGGATTTCAGCGGGTTGCCCCCGGTCTCGGCCACCGTGGCCGGGAGCACCGCGTCGGTGTCCGTCAAGATCGGGCTCCGGTTCCCCAGCGACATCCGCACCGCCACCGATGAAGTCCGCCAGGGCATCGTCGATGACCTGCACCGATACGCCGGGGTGACCGCCACCCCCGTGGACATCCAGGTGGAGTGGCTGGAAGCCTCGCCACCCCAGAGGAGGGTCCTATGACGAGAACATCACTGCGGCCACGACCCGCACGCGTGGTTCCTGCCACGATCGCCGCCGTGGTCCTCATCCTGCTCGGCGCGGCGCTGGCCGTGCTGGCCATCCTGCGCCTGCAGGACGGTGCGTGGCCCTCCGCCGCGACCTTCCTCGCCGACGCCGGAAACCGGCAATGGGGCGCACGCTCCATCGCCGCCGGCGGTGGCATCCTGGCCCTGATCGGCCTGGTCATGGTCCTGTGCGGGATCCTTCCCGGCCGCTCGTCCAGCCGCAGCACCCCGGTGCCAGCGGCCGGCGAATCGGTCGAGACTGCCGAAGCAGCCGTCACCCGTCGCGGAACGCAGCATCTGGTGGAAAACCGGGTGCGTGCCCTCGACGGCGTGGGCTCCTGCTCCGCCCGGCTCAGCGGCACGAAGCTGTCGGTCACCGTGAGGACACCACTGCGGGAGCACGATGAGCTCGCCCGTGCGGTGCAGACCGTCACGGACGACGTCCTGGCCGCCAACCTGGACGGCCGGATCCCGAAGACCAACGTCAGGATGGTGAGCACCTCATGAGGACCTACCCCACGGCCCTGAACCGCACCCTGCTGATCATCATCGGATTCGTGCTGCTGGTCGGCGGACTCTGGATCGTCTGGCCCTGGCTGGCGGCCACCACCGGCTGGTCCGCACCATCGGGCGCTTCGGGCCTGCTCGCCGAGCCGGGTGCCTCCGCCGCCCCCGGGGCGTCCGACCTGTTGGAGCAGCAGTGGCTGCCCGCCACGTTGATCGCGGTCGGCGCCATCGTCCTGCTGCTCGGTCTGGCCTGGCTGGGCCGGCAGGTTCCCCGCTCCCAGCGGGCGGAGACCCTGCGCTTCACCGCCGACCCGGGTGCCGGATCCACGACGTTGGACCCGAAGGTGCTCGAATCGGCGGCAGCCAACGCGGCAGCGGCGCTGCCCCAGGTGGCAGCCGCGAAGGCCGTACTGCGCGGAAGTGCTGACGCACCGGATCTGCTGCTCCACGTGCACACCGAACCGTCCACCTCCCTGCCCGAGCTCACGCAGACGCTGACCGCGGGAGTCGCGGCCGACGTCGTGCAGTGCCTGGGCCGGCCGCTGCAGCATCTGGCCATCGAATACTCGGTCGCCAAAACCAGCTGAACCCACTAGTCCGCAACACCCAACCCACACCAGAGGAGAACATCATGGGACTCGGAGACAAGATCGGCAACAAGGCACAGGAAGTCGGCGGCAAGGCCAAGGAGGCCTTCGGCGACGTCACCAACAACGAGGACCTGAAGGCCGAGGGCGTGGCCGACCAGGCCGGTGCCAAGGCCAAGCAGGCCGCCGAGCACGTGCAGGACGCCGCCAAGGACGTCTTCGGCAAGTAAGCAGCCGGGTCAAGCCCCGCCGTGGTGGTCTTCTGGACCACGACGGCGGGGCTTCCTTGCGTGGTGACGCTGACATGAACACCGCAGGTCAGATCGGCAAAACACTGGCGGAAAGCACGACCCTCCTGCCATACTTCAGCGTATTCGACTGTCCCATGACGGGACTGTTGAAGGCCTCGATTCATCCGTGAAAGTCCACGCAGAAGGTGCCGACATGAAAACCACCGCATTGCTTCCCCGCCTCACGGCAGAATTCCTCGGAACGTTTGTCCTCGTCTTCGGCGGCTGCGGCGCCGCGATCTTCTCCGCCCAGGTCCTCGCCGACGGCCCGATCAACATGGGCATCGGGTTCCTCGGCGTCGCCCTGGCCTTCGGCCTCACCGTCCTGGTGATGGCCTACGCCGTCGGCCACATCTCCGGCGGGCACTTCAACCCAGCGGTGACCCTCGGCGCCGCGCTGGCCGGACGACTGGAGTGGAAGTCGGTGCTCCCCTACTGGCTGGTCCAGCTCGTCGGCGCCACCTTTGCCGGGCTGGTCCTGTTCGCCATCGCCAACGGCAAGGACGGGTTCAGCGCTACCGAATCCGGCTTCGCCTCCAACGGCTACGGAGACCGCTCCCCCGACGGCTACTCGATGCTCTCGGCGCTGATCGTCGAGGTGGTCCTGACCGCCGTGTTCCTGTACGTCATCCTCGGGACCACCGATACCCGGGCTCCCGCGGGCTTCGCCCCCTTGGCGATCGGCCTGTCGCTGACCCTGATCCACCTGGTCGCCATCCCGGTGACCAACACGTCGGTGAACCCGGCCCGCTCACTCGGCGTCGCGTGGTTCGCCGGGCCCGAAGCACTGGGCCAGGTCTGGTTGTTCATCCTGGCGCCCCTGGTCGGTGCGGCGATCGCCGGGGTCAGCTACAAGGTGATGTTCCCCAACACCGAGGAAGTCATCCTCGAGCGGTAGGCGGTCCGCCGGCGCGGGAGGACGTTCGTCGTCAACCCGAGGAACCCGGGGATGAAGGCCCGGCACGGCGTGGCCCGTCCGATCCCGGCCGCCGGCTATCCGATGACCCGGATGGCCCGGTGCGCACTTTCGACGACGACGGAGGATCCGGCCGGCACCGTCAGCAATTCGCCGTCCAGCTGCACGGGAAGCGGAGTCGGCGTCGTGAAGGCGTAGCGTTCCACGCTGCTCTGCGGGCCGAGCCCGATGGTGACCGCCCGCAGCGTCATCAGGGCCAGGGCCCATCGACTCGAGTGCGGCAGGGCGATGACCTCGAACCGGCCGTCGGAGGGAACGACGGCGTCGCTGACTGTCCCGTACTTGGCCATCCCGGCGACGTTGGCCAGGATCAGGCTGTCGAACTGCGCCCGCGCCCCATCGGCCCGCTCGATCTCGAACGGCCGCAACCGCGGCAGCGTCCTGGCTACCCCGAGGAGCTCGCGCACCCCGCCCTTGCCCGCCCGTTCGATCCCGCGGCCCATCTCGGCCGTCAGCCCGAAGCCGATGTAGGAATGGGCGTATCGGATGTCCGGGGAGTCCCCTCCGTCTCCGATGTGCAGGCGCAACAGATCCATGCCCCGGACGGCACCGGCCGCGATGGCATCGATGACCGGGAGCGATTCCACACTGCGGCGATGGTCGTTGGCGTTGCCCGCCGGCAGGACCGCACACACCGCGGTGCTCCCCGGGACGTCCATGACCCCGTTGACGACGTCGTGGTATCCGCCGTCGCCGCTGACGGAGACGATCAGCACCGGCGGCCCGCCGTCCTGGTCGGCCCCTGCGGCGGCACGCCGGGCCAGCTCCCGCCCGTGGCCCGCGTGGTCGGTGGCATGGAACTCGACGGGGACACCGGGCAGGCGCTCGGCGATCTCGTCCCGTAGCAGTCGGGCCAGGTAGAGGGCCGTCTTCTCCGGGTCGGGGTTGAATACCAGGAAGATCCGCGAAAAGCGGGGGCCCTGCGCCGTCAATGCGTCCATCTGGTCCTTCCTGAGGTGTAGTCACTGGTGATCGCCGGGGAGTGGTCGGTCCCCGGGACGGACGCCTTCCGGGTGCCGACGAAGTCCACCCCACCCGCACTCACCGGGAACGCCCCGTCCCGGTCCGCGGGTGCACCGGCAACTCCACGCGCAGGCTCGTTCCGCCGGCACCGGTGGCGAGCACGCCGATGGTCCCGCCGGCCCGCACCACCATTTCGCGGGCCAGGGACAATCCGATGCCGGTGCTGCGCGGGGTTCCCGATTCGCCGGCGGCACCGTGCGCGTGGCGGTCGAAGATCCGCTGCGGTTCGATCCCGGAGATCCCGCTGCCGGTGTCGGTGACCGTCAGCCGGGCCATGGCCCCACTGCGCTGCGTGGTGACGGTGACCGTGCCACCGGAGGGGGTGTACTTCGTGGCGTTCTCGATGAGCCCGGTCAGGATCCGCCGGACGGCGACCTCGGCCAGCGGGACGGGTACCGGCTCCTCCGCTGCAACGTGGTGCAGGGTGACCCCGCGCGGGTCGGCGAGGACCTCGAGCTCGCGGACCGTCTCGGCGGCCAGCGCGTCCAGGTCGGCCGGCCGCTCGGTGCGCAACTCGGTGCCGCCGTCGACCGTGGAGAGCAGGTCATCGATCACCCGGGCCAGCTGGGTGGAGTTGCGCCGCAGCGTATCCAGTTCCTCGGCGAATTCGTGCCCGGCGCCGGCCCGGCGTTGGAGCAGCTGCAGCCGGGCGTCGAGCACGGTCAGCGGGGTGCGCAGTTCGTGGCTCACGTCCTGGGCGAAGCGGCGCTGGACCTCCAACGTGGCGCCCAACGGCCTGACCGCGCGGCGGGCACTGAGCACCCCGACGACTCCGGAGAGCACGATGCCTGCTGCCCCGCCCAGGATCAGCAGCTGGAGCAGATCCACGACTTCCAGGGAGATGCGCACCTGCGCTTCCCCATCGACGCCCGCGGAGGGGGCGGCATGCAGGGCGATGTAGGCGCCACCGATGGCCAGGACCACCAGCACCACTGCAGCGGTGACGGCGGCCAGCTGCCATCCCACGCGCCAGGCGGCGTGGCGCAGGGCGCTGGCCTCCCATGCGCCCTGGCCACCGGGCTGGTTCCTGCTCATTCGAGTCCTCCGAGGTGGTATCCGGTGCCGTGGACGGTGCGGATGATGGATCGTGCGGTCTTCTTGCGCAGGTGGTGGACGTAGGTGTCCACGATGCCCGGCCCCTCCTCGGCGGTGAACGCCGCCTGAAGGAGTTCGGCCCGGGTGAAGACCCGCTCCGGCTCGGCGGCGAGGATCGCCAGCAGCCGCGTCTCCGCCGGGGAGAGTTCAACGCGGTCCCCATACGGTGAGCTCAGCAGACGCGAGGCCCGGGCGAGTTCCCAGGAGCCGATCTCCATCCGGTCGGCCGGGCCGCCGGGGCCCTGCCGCATCCCGCCGCGGGTCAGCGCGCGCAGCCGGGCGGCGAGCTCGTCGACGTCGAACGGCTTGACCAGGTAGTCGTTGGCGCCGGCGTCCAGGCCGTCGACCTTGTCGGCGACGGCCCCCAGGGCCGTCAGGATGAGGATCGGCGTCTCGATGCCGTGGGCGCGCAGGGCTGAGATCAGCCGGATGCCGTCGATTCCGGGTAGGCCGCGGTCGATGATCAGCGCGTCCCAGTCACCGCTGAGCCCGCGTTGCAGTCCGGAGGGTCCGTCCACCGCGAGTTCCGGGGCGAACCCGTCGGCCAGCAGCTCCACCAGCAGCGGTCCCAGCGCGGGGTCGTCCTCGACCAGCAGCAGACGCGGGGCGGGGACGGGGCTCATGGAACCCCATTGTTCCAGAGTATTGTTCCGGGGCAGCCCCCGGCGTCTCAGGCGCCCGTCGCCGAACGCCGGCGCCGACTCAGGAACGTGATGACCGGCGGCAGCACCGAGACGATGACCACCGCCACCATCCACGCATCGATGTGGTTCGCCACCACATCGAAACCACCCAGCCAGATGCCCAGCAGGGAAACCCCCACGGCCCAGAGGATGCCCCCGGAGACGTTCCAGGCCAGGAACCGGGGGTAGCGGTAGTGCGCCGCACCGGCGGCCAGCGGGGTGTAGGTTCGCACGATCGGCACGAACCGTGCCAGCACCAGCGCCGCTCCCCCGTGCCGGGCGAAGAACTCTTCGGTCTGGACCAGGTACTTCGTCTTGAGGATCCGGGCATCGTCGCTGAACCAGCGCCTCCCGACCTTGCTGCCGATCAGGTAGCCGACGGAATCACCGCCGATCGCCGCCACGGCAGCGACGATGAGCAGTACCGGCAGCGGCAGGCCGAGCTGGTGGTGGAGCATGCCGACGGCGAAGAGCAGCGAGTCGCCGGGCAGGAAGGGGAACAGGCACCCGGATTCGATGAAGATGATGACGAAGACGACGGCGGCGACCCACGGTCCGGCGCCCACCAGCAGTGATGAGGGATCAAACATGGCGGCCTCCCGTCGTCGTGCCCCAGGTTCCGCCCAGATGCGGGAAGCGCCGGTCCAGCCACGGGGAGATCCACCCGCGCCACAGCCACGTCCACAGCAGCGCCCCGGCGGTGGCGACTAGCAGCGAGCCGAGCACGTCGGTGGGATAGTGCACGCCCAGGTAGAGCCGGGAGACGGCGACCACCAGGACGAACGCGGCTCCGATCCCCCCGATCAGCCGGCGGTCCCGGGGCGTGACGGCGATGACCAGCACGGCTCCCAGCACCAGGGACGCCGCCAGTTCCGTGTGCCCGCTGGGGAAGCTGTCGCCGCCCAACTCGGGCACCAGCGCGTGGGTCACCGTCAGTGGCGGCCTGGCCCGGTCGACGAGGATCTTGCCCAGGGCGGCGGGCAGCCAGGCCACGCTCACGGTGCTGCCGAAGGCCAACGCGGTGGGCAGGCCGCGGCGGGACCACAGCAGCAGGCAGGCCACCGCCAGGATCACCACCCCGCCGAGCGGCTGCAGGACCACATTGATCCACAAAGCGACGGCGGAGAGCACGCCCATCCGCTCGTGGCTGAGCTCGATGTCCCAGCCGAGTTCGCCGCTGAAGCGGCCAGCACCCTTGGCCCACAGGCCCAGGAGCAGGGCCAGGGCGTAGAGCACGGCGGCGGCCACGGGCCACCAGCGCCGGGGCATCCCGGCGAGGCGGCCGGGCGGGGAGGCGGTGGATGTGTTGCGGGCCAGGGAAGCCATGGTTCTCCGATGCGTCGGGGGCGGTCGGACACCAGTCTGCGCCGGGGGGTTTCAGAAACCTTTAAGAAACCCGCCCCGGACAAAACCGCCCGGTAACTTCATCGTCGTCCGCAGATTTCAACCAAATGTGACGTGACTCTTTGCATATGCCACTCACTTCACAGAAAAAGTAGAATATTCGCATCCGTTGTCCTGCCGATCGGTAACCGCCCGTCGGGAGTGAGCCCGCCCTGGAGCGTGATCCGCTCCGCGGGCCGTCGCGGCCTCTGTCCACCCGGAGCCCAAGGGTCCCGGGGAACACCGACCGAAGGACTGCCATGCAAGAACACACATCCACCACCGCACCACCGCGCAAAACACCGATCCTGCCCTCGCGGGCCGATCTTCGACGCGACGTCCCCGCCTCCCTGGTGGTCTTCCTCGTCGCGCTACCCCTGTCGCTGGGCATCGCCGTCGCCTCCGGGGCCCCGGTCATGGCCGGACTCATCGCCGCAGCCGTCGGCGGCATCGTCGCCGGAAGCCTGGGCGGGTCCCCGCTGCAGGTCAGTGGTCCAGCAGCGGGGCTGACAGTCATCGTCGCCGGGCTGATCGACCAGTTCGGCTGGCCGGCGACCTGCGCCATCACCGTCGCTGCGGGATGCCTGCAGATCCTGTTGGGCCTCAGCCGGGTGGGCCGGGCCGCGCTGGCCATTTCCCCCGTCGTCGTCCATGCCATGCTCGCCGGCATCGGCATCACCATCGTGCTGCAGCAACTGCACGTCGTGCTGGGCTCGACCCCGGGCAGCAAGGCAACGGAGAACATCGGCTCACTGCCGGCCAGCCTGGCCGCAGTCAACCCGCCGGCACTCATCCTCGGCTCCACGGTGATCGTGCTGCTGCTGGTCTGGAAGAAGCTCCCGCGCACGATGCAGCAGATCCCGGGCCAACTCGTCGCCGTCGTGCTGGCCACCGCCCTGTCCCTGGCCTGGGGCAGCTCGGTGGAACGCATTTCGCTGGACGGTTCACTACTCCAGGCGATCAGCGCGCCGGTGCTGCCCGACGGTGCCTGGGGTGCCGTGGGCATCGGGGTGCTGACCATGGCGTTGATCGCCAGCGTCGAATCCCTGCTCTCGGCGGTCGCCGTGGACAAGATGCAGTTCGGGCCCCGGACCAACTTCAACCGCGAACTCGTCGGCCAGGGGGCGGCCAACGTCACCTCCGGCCTGCTCGGCGGGCTGCCGGTCACCGGAGTGATCGTCCGCAGCGCCACGAACGTCGAGGCCGGGGGCCGGACCCGCGCCTCGGCCGTCCTGCACGGTGTGTGGATCCTGCTGTTCTCGGTCTTCCTGGCCTCCGTCCTCATGATGATCCCGCAGGCGGTCCTGGCCGGGCTGCTGGTGGTCATCGGCGTGCAGCTGGTGAAGTTCGCCCACATCAAGTCGGCGCTGCGCACCGGCGATTTCCTGGTCTATGCCGTCACGGTCACCCTGGTCGTGTTCGCGAACCTGCTCGAAGGGGTCATGGTCGGACTCGCGCTGGCCGTCCTGCTGGTGCTGATCCGCGTGGTCCGCAGCTCCATCCATGCCGAACACACGCACGACGACGGTGGACAGCAGGTCTGGAAGGTGGCCATCGAGGGCTCCTGCAGTTTCCTGACCCTGCCGCGGCTGAACCGCACGCTGCAGTCGATCCCCGCCGGTGCCCGCGTGGGCGTGCGCCTGGAGGCCGACTTCATCGACCTGTCGGTCTATGAGGCAGTCGCCTCCTGGCGCGGACAACACGAGGCGACCGGTGGCAGCGTGTCCGTCCAGGACCACGGGACGTTCCCGCTGGGTGCCGCCGCCGAGGGGACTCCGCGCCGCGGCGTCTTCCGTTCCGCCGCCAGCAGCGGCCTGGCCCCCTGGAAGAGCTGGCAACCTCGGACGGCAACGGGCGGGCCCGCCGGGCGGCCGGAAACGCTCCCGGTCCTGCAAGGGGTGGAGAACTACCTGCAACGCCACGCCGCGCTGGTCCGCGACGACACGGAGGCCCTGGCCGGCGGGCAGGATCCCACCACGCTGTTCCTGACCTGCGTGGACTCCCGCGTGGTGCCCAACGTGATCACCTCCAGCGGACCCGGGGACCTGCTCACCGTACGCAACGTCGGCAACGCCGTGGACCGGACCGGCAGCGACCTGTCCTTCGAGGCGGCCCTGGAGTTCGCGGTCGACAAGCTCGACGTCAGCACGATCACCGTGTGCGGGCACTCCAACTGCGGCGCCATGCAGGCCCTGCTCGCCGCCGATCCGCCCCCTGCAGGCGACGCCGGAGCCCACCCGGTGGATGCGTGGTTGGGCGGACTGCACGCCAGCCGCACGGCCCTGGACTCCGACCACCCGGTGCTGCGCGACGCCGTCGAGGCGGGATACTGCACGGTGGACCAGCTGGCCCTGGTGAACATCGCCGTGCAGTTGGAGACGTTGGCGGCCCATCCGCGGCTGCGCGACCGGGTCGAGTCGGGGTCGCTGCATCTGGTGGGCCTGTTCTATGACCTCTCCACGGCGAACGTCATCCACCTCTCCGCCACGGGGATCCACCGGCTGGAACCGGCGCTCTAGCCAGGCGTCCGGTCCGGCGGGCGGGTGTTGCACTCCGCCCGCCGTCCCGCTTCGGGGCCGCACGGTTTAGTCGGCGTCGCCTCCGTCATGGGCCTCCGTCAGGCAGATCCACCCCTGCTCCGTTCCGGACTGCCCACCGGAACCGCCAGCCCGCAGGGCTTCGGGGATTTCCTCCCCCGCGGTGGTTTCGGCACCCTCGATCGCCGCGAATACTCCGGGCCGGGCGGCTTCCGGCCCATCGACCCGGGGTGGGCCGATCACCGTTCCCGCCCAGCCGACGATGCCGCCCGCCACCGCCGGACTGATCACAATCCGGGTCTGCCCGGTCTGGATGGTGCCCATCATTGCCTCCACCTGGTTCGTTGTCTTGATCTTGGGCCGTCCGCTCGTCCCTGTCCAGGGCCCGGAGACTGGCGACCTCCACGGCAGGGTCCGTCGCGAAGTCCCCCTTAGCCCCCGGCGGCCCGGCCAACGCTGAAGATCATGTCGTCCTCCGGCCCGGGGCTGCCGCGGCCGTCGGTGTTGTTCGTCAAAAACCACAGATCCCCAGTGGGGGCGATCGCCACATCGCGCAACCGTCCGTACTCCCCCACATAGTGTTCGGTCGAGGTGGAGGTGTCGGCGAGCGCGACCGTCCGCAGGGAGGCCCCGCGCAGGTTGGCCAGGAAGATCGTCCCGTCGGCCAGGACCATCCCGCTGGGGCTCGCCTCGCTGGGATCCCATTGCTGCACCGGGTCGGTGTAGCCGTCGCGGGAGGCGATGCCCTCGGCACGCGGCCACCCGTAGTTGGCACCGGCGGTGATGACGTTGAGTTCATCCCACGTGTTCTGCCCGAACTCCGAGGCGTACAGGGTCCCGTCGTCCGCCCAGGCCAGGCCCTGCGGGTTGCGGTGCCCCAGGCTGTAGACGTACGACCCGTCGAACGGGTTGTCGCCCGGGACCTTGCCGTCGGGGGTCATCCGCAGGATCTTGCCGGCCAGGTTGTCAGGGTCCTGGGCGTACGCCCCCTGCCCGCCGTCCCCCGTGGTCACGTAGAGCATGCCATCGGGCCCGAATTCCAGCCGCCCACCGTTGTGGTTGGCCCCCGCGGGGATTCCCTGCAGCAGGGTGGTGCCCTTCCCCAGCGACAGCGCGCCCGGCTTTCCGACCAGTTCGAAGCGCTGGACGCGGTTGCCGCCCTCCCCGGTCGAATAGGCATACAGGTGGCGCTTGCCCTGAAGCGCCAGGCCCAGCAGTCCACCTTCCCCGCCATGTACCACTCCGGGGACCACCCCGATTTCCCGGGTGTCGCCGTCGTCGGTGAGCTCGAGGATGCGTCCGCTGTCGCGCTCGCTGACCAGCGCCGTCCTCTCCCGGAACACGATCGACCACGGCGCCTCCAACCCGTCGACGACTACTGCGGGTTCCCCGCGCAACGGCTGATGGGTGGGGTCCTGCCCGGATTTCATGGACGACGACGGCGGGGCGCTGGCGGAGGCCGGTGCTGGCGTGGCGGGGGTGGCGCCCTGGTTTCCCGAGGCGCAGGCGGACAGCACGAGCGCTGCGATGGCTCCGAGGGCGAGTAGCCCGATTGGACGTGTGGGCTGCATCTATACACTCCCGACTGGCAGGTCCAGGGCCACGGCTGGCCCCGGCCATGGTGGGCGGGACCGCCACAGCCAGCCCCTCCGGCGGCGGCCCCTCCCACCAGTATGGGCCGGGAGCAGCCAAATTGCACCGTTAGTGGTCCCGAGATGACGAGGCCGCGAGCCGGGAGCCCGGGGGCTCAGTGCTGGTGTTCGTGCCCCTCATGCAGATGGGCTCGCTGGCCGTCACGGTCCAGGATGACCAGCAGCTCCACGGGGCCATCCGGCGCACTGATCACGTGCGGGATCATGGTGGAGAACTCGGCGGCCTCGCCCTCGCGGACCACCAGGAGCCGTTCGCCCAATTGCAGGTGCGCCGTGCCGGACAGGACGGTGAACCATTCACGCCCGGGATGCACCCCCTGACTGGCGGGCCCCGTGGGCCGCTCGGCAGTGATGCGCATCTTCGCCACGCCCATCCCGGGGGTGGCACCGTCACGGGAGAGCAGCCAGGTGGTCAGTCCCGGCGTATGTTCGGGTTCCGGGCGGATCACCACGTCGGAGTCGTCAGCGGATTCCACGAGCTGGTCCAGCGTGGTGTCCAGGCAGCGGGCAATGACCACCAGCTGGTCCACGGCGATCCGGCGTTGACCGGTTTCGATCCGGCTCAGGGTCGAGGGGCTCAGGTGGCAGCGGGCGGCGAGCGCGTCCAACGACCACCCCCGGGCCTGCCGCATCCCGCGGATCCGCAGACGGATGAGGGTATCCAGATCAAGTTCTTGCGTCATACGCAAAATGGTATGCGTATATGGCACACGCCGCCTAACCTTGAACCATGACAGAGCACGCAGCGGGACGCCACGACCATGCAGGACACCAGCACCACGCAGGGCACCACCACGACCACGGCGAGGACCTCGCCGGGCTGTTGGATCTGGATGCAGCGATCCTCAAGGACTACCTGATGACACTGACCGGCTGGGTGGCCGAGCACGCACCGCAGGTCACCGGAACCATCATCGATGTGGGAGCCGGCACGGGGACCGGGAGCCTCGCCCTGGCCCGCCGCTTCCCCGCGGCCATCCTCCACGCGGTGGACCAGTCGCCCACCATGATCGAGCGCATCGCGGACCGGGCCAGCGCCCACGACCTCTCCTCACGCATACTTCCTGTCCAGGCCAACCTGGATGAGGCGTGGCCCTCGCTGCCCGCCGCCGATCTGGTCTGGGCCGCCTCGTCGCTGCACGAATTCGCCGATCCCGACCGTGCCCTTCGCTCGATCCACGAGATGCTGGCGCCGGGCGGCCTGCTCGCCGTCGTCGAAATGGATGCCCTCCCCCGCTACCTGCCCGAAGACCTCGGGATCGGACGCCCCGGGCTGGAGGACCGCTGCCATGAGGTCATCGCCGCCCAGGGGTGGAACCACCACCCCGACTGGACGGAACCGCTGCGCAGCGCCGGGTTCGACGTCGTGGCCCAGCGCCAGTTCGACACCGCCCAGGACCCCGCACCGGAGGGCACCGGGGACTACGCGGCCGCCTACCTCTCGCGCATCCGCACGTTCCTCAAGGACCACCTCGACGCCGGGGACCTGTCCACGCTCGATCGACTCCTGGATCCGCAGGACGAGGCGGGGTTGAGGCACCGCACCGATCTGAAGCTCTCCGGGACCCGCACTGCCTGGTTGGCGCGCAAGGCGTAGCTGCCGCAATCGCCGGCGGGCTGGGAACCGCCCTACCCGGAGTGTTCCGCAGCGCTCGGCCATACCCCACCGGCGGTGAACTGCTGCGCCCAGTAGTGCGGATTCAGCTCGGCCAGACTCAGAGCCTCCCACCCCTCCGGGGCATCTCGATCGGGCACCAACGCCTGCACGTCGGGGCCCCACAGCGCCAACCGCTCCCGGCAGACCCCGCAGGGCGCGAGGACGACGATGTCCTCTCCAACCCGGGCAACGCAGGCCGTCGCCGTGACGGCCCGGTCCAGGGTGAAGGCCTGGCACAGGGCGCCCGTCTCGGCGCACAGATTAACCGCTGCATTGAAGTTGTCCAGACCGACGCTGGTCACGATGGAGCCGTCGTCCAGGGCCAGCGCTGCTGCGACGCCGTCACCCCCTGGCCAGCGGCGATCCAGTTGGGCGATGGCGGCTTCGATCAGCGGTGGTCCCGGATGCATGCAGCCAGTCTGCCATTGGACCAGGTTCAGAACCCGCGATCGGTGCGTTTCGGCGGGGCATCCTGGGTGGCTTCATCGACGGATTCGCCCGTCGGGCCGGCGTCTTCCGCGGAGGAAGCGACCGGCTCGCCAATCCAGGTGTCGGCATGCCAGCCCGATACCGGGTCGCCCTCGACGACGATGACTCCCGTGTTGGTCAACGGGTTGCGCATGACGAAGTCCACGTCCAGGTTCGCGCAGTGGTACCCGGACCAGGTCCGCAGCATGGCCCCGTGGCTGACGATGGCCGCGGACTCGACACCGCTGGAGAGGATCTCCTCGATGACCGCGTCGAACCGCCCCAGGACATCGGCGCCGGTTTCACCGCCGGGCATGCCGGCTCGCAGGTCTCCGGCGGCGAAGGCGCCAAACCCCATGAAGTAGGAGCGGACCGCATCCTCGTCGTTGCGCATTTCCAGCTCACCAGCGGAGATCTCCCGCAACCCATCACGCACGACGACGTCGAGCCCCCGGTGCGCGGCCACGGGAGCCGCGGTCTGCTGGGCCCGCTGCTGGGTCGACGCATAAATCGCTTCGAAGGGGTGCTCGTGAAGGGCATCAATGAGCCGCCGGGCCTGTTCGAGGCCCAGGTCGTTCAACGGTGCACCGGGAACCGTGGTGTCCAGGTAGCCCCCGACGTTCGACGCCGTCTGCCCATGCCGCACCAGATACAACCGCATCAAACGTCCCCTATCTCAAATGAAATACCGTGGAGGGCAACGCTACCCACAACCGAGGGATCCCACGAGTTGAGAGTACTGATCTACCTGTCCGCGCTGTTGGCCGGCCTCGCCTACACGGCAGGCCTCTCCACCTGGCTCATCGCAGGAAACACCGGCGCATCGTCCGAGGACCAACTCCTGGCGGCGTTGGCGCCGACCGCGCTGTGGTGTTCCGCGTGGCTGTTCGGTCTGGACCGATTCCTGGCCGGCGGGCCGATCGAGCCGGCCCGTTTCCGCGGGCTCACCTGGTGGAAGCGGGTGGGCCTGACCACCTGGATGCTGGGGTCGATGTTGTCGATCCTCTACCCCCTTGCTTTCGGCGGCCCGCTCCTTCCCTCCGTCGTCACGCTGGCTTCGGGGGTCGCCTTGCGATTCGCTGCCACGTCGGTGGGCAGGCGCCTGGCGGAAAACCGTGAAGCCGACACCGCATCCGCTTCCCTGCGACTCCCCACCGCTGAACATCTGATCGCCCTGGGCTCCTGCTGCCTCGCCATCGGGTCGTCCCTGATTTTCTGGTTTTCGCTGCTGCTCGACTATTCCACCCTCGATTGGAACTCCCGGCTGCTGTCGGGACTCCAACTGGCACTTTTCCTCACCAGCATGGCCACGATGCTCTACGGAACGTTCATCCGGGATCGGATCTTGCTCGATGCACGGGTGAACTCCGACCATGTTCGCGAGCTGCATCGTCGGGTCATGAAGCATGACGGTCGTGCGCCGGACGACGAGATGGGACGGCAGGGAGTCCGCTACGCCACGGCCCTGCCGTACTTGCTGCACTTCCCATTGCAGTTCCTCCCCCTGCTGTTCTTGTCGCAGGTGGCCCAGAAAGTCGAGACGGGAGCAGTCGTCGGATCATCCTTCGGCTCGCAGCTCCTCGGAGTCGTCTTCGCCATCGTCGTCATCATGCTCACCGCGTACTACATCCGGCAGGTGGGAGCCGGACGGCGCTACGCGCTGGAACAGTCGATAGTGCCCTAGTCCCCGGTGGCGCTCCGATGCCGCTTGGCCCACCGGATGGCCACCGGCGGACCGATGACTGCAGCGAATACGGCCACCAGAATGGTCACCGTGGCCGGGTTCAGGTGCACAGCCAGGCCGACCACCAGTACGATCACGGCCAGGGCCAGAACCAATCCGGACGCTTCCAGGCTCTCTTTGCGGGTCATGATCCGATCCTTGCAAGAGGTCGCGATGTTGTCCAGCACTTCGTGACGCGCGCCCGGGTCATCCTCGGTACTCCGTCCGCCCCCGTGATCGGCGGCCCGACATTGACACCACAACGGCTTCCCGCGGCACCCGTGTCGGGAATGGCGAGCGCACACCGCTCGTTGCCTGTACATGGACCTTCGAAGCATTCCCATCGCCACGATGGATGGAACGACCACGACGCTCGCCCAGCACGCCGACCAGGTCGTCCTGGTCGTCAACGTCGCCTCACGGTGCGGCCTGGCCCCGCAATACACCAAACTCGAGGCCCTGCAACGCACCTACGGCGACCGCGGCTTCACGGTGCTGGCGTTCCCCAGCAACCAGTTCCTGCAGGAACTGGGGAGCAACGAGGCAGTCCAGGAATTCTGCTCGATGACCTACGGGGTGACATTTCCGGTGTTCGACCGGGTGCGCGTCAACGGCCGACGCGAGCATCCCCTGTACACGGAACTGAAGAAGACGCCGGACGCCGCGGGCAAAGCCGGTCGGGTGACGTGGAATTTCGAGAAGTTCCTCATCCTGCCCTCCGACGAGACGCTGCGCTTCCGCCCCAGGACCGAACCGGACGACCCGGCCATCGTCGGTGCAATCGAGGCGCACCTCCCCGCCTGACCGGACCGGGCAGCGGGTAGCCACGGCGGGGATCAGTCGACGTCGGCGCTCTCCGTGGCCGCTGCGCCTGCCGCACTGCCTGGCTGCGGCGCATCACGCAGGATGTACCACTTGTAGGCCTCGGTCCGGGCCTCCTCGGTCAGCACGGTGAACTCGACAGGTTCGGCATCGGCCTGGCGCACCGCCAGCTCGAGGTAGTCACGCAACACCCACACGTCGACCGGATCCACCATGTCGCGCAGTTCCAGCGAGGCGTCGAGTTCGTTGTCACTGAATTCGAGATCCTCGCAGACCTGCTCGCGGGAGAGCCCCGAGCGCTCGAAGTTGGCGGCAAGCTGCTCGCTGGTGGCCTGGCGTTCGGCTGGTTTCAACGTCATGGTGGCTCCTTCGCTGGTGGCGTCCGGTGCATCGCGCAGGGCCAAGCCCGCGGTCGGCCCGGATGCCGCTGGTGTCCGTCCCCTTGCACCCTACGCCAGAGTGCGATGCGGCACGACCGCAGGAGCCGGACCGGTGAATCCACCCGGTAAAACCGCCACGTTCTCCCCCGGCCCGGCCGACCCACCGGCCACATCTTGACCACGTCCTGTGAGCCGTGCCATAGTACTCACCATGAACCTGTCAGACAGCTGGACAGCAGGACAGCAGCCGATCGAACGCACCAGTGCGTCCGAGGCGGTCTTCCGCTCCCTGCGTGCGGCCATCGAATCCGGCGACCTGGTGGTCGGCACCAAACTCAGTTCCGAGGCAACCCTCGGCGCCCAGTTCGGCGTCAGCCGCTCCGTGGTGCGTGAGGCCTTGCGCTCGTGCGCCGCCCTGGGCCTGACCCGCACGGAGACGGGCCGCGGCACGTTCGTCATCGCCGCCGAACCACGGCAGGATCTGGTGCTCGGCAGCTTCTCCTCCACCGACCTGCTCGAGGCCCGCCCCCACATCGAGGCCCCCGCCGCCCGGCTCGCTGCCCTGCGCCGCACCGCCGAGGACCTCGCACGTCTGAAGACGCTGATGGAGGCCATGCACACCGAAGACGACGCCGGCGCCTGGGTGGAGCTCGACGCCACCTTCCACCTCGCCATCGCCGCAGCCAGCGGCAACGGCGTCTTCATCAAGGTCGTCGGGGACATCCGCGATGCCATGGCCCGCCAGTCCGAGACCCTGAACCTGATCGCCGGACGCCGCGAGCCCTCCAACCGCGAGCACGAAAAAATCGTCGCAGCCATCGAGGCCCGTGACCCCCACGCTGCAGAAGACGCCATGCAGGAACATCTCGGGGCCGTCCGCGGCGCCGTGGACCACCTCGTCAGGAACGGATACCAGTGAACCTCCCCTCCCACGCACCGTTGGCCGCACAGACCCGCGGGGAAGCCGTCGAATCGATCCACTACGGGTCACTCGTCGCCACCGGCCCCGACGGCTCGGTGATCGACGCGATCGGCGACGCCCAGGCCGGCTTCTACCCCCGCTCGGCGCTGAAACCGCTCTTCGCCGTCGGCATGCTCCGCGCCGGGCTGGAGCTGACCAGCGAACAGCTCGCCCTGGCCTCCGCCAGCCACAACGGCTCGGAAAGGCACCAGCAGGTGGCACTCTCGACGTTGGCCGCCGCCGGACTCGACGAGTCCGCCCTGGCGAACAGCACCGACCTGCCCTACGGCCCAGCAGAACGCGAGGCGTGGCTGCAGGCCGGCAACGGCCCCACCCAGCTGGCCCAGAACTGCTCCGGCAAACACGCGGCCCTGGCCGCCCTGTGCGTGCAGCGCGGCTGGCCGGTCGAGGGCTACCTCGACGCGTCCCACCCGGTGAACGAACTGCTGCGCACCACTGTCGAGGAATTGACCGGAGAACCGGTCGGCGCCACCAGCACCGATGGCTGCGGCACCCCGGTCTACACGATCGGCCTGCCCGGAATGGCCCGCGCCTTCGGCCGCCTGGCCTCGACTGCCGACGGCACCGCCGAGCGCCGGGTCGCCGACGCCATGCGCTCCCACCCCGAGCTGGTCGCCGGCGAGGGCCGGGACGTCACCGCCGTCATGCGTGCGGTGCCGGGGCTCGTCGCCAAGGACGGGTTCGAGGGCATCCAGGTCATCGGACTCGCCGATGGCACCGGCCTGGCGCTGAAGGTCTCCGACGGCGGCGACCGGGCCCGGATGCCCATTGCCGCAGCGGCACTGACCCGGCTGGTCCAGGACCACGCAGTGGCCACCGCACTGCAGCCGTTGCTCTCGGTCCCCGCGCTCGGAGGTGGGCATCGCGTCGGCGAGCTCACCGCCGTCGTGCACTAGAAAACCCCGGCCCCACCACCGACACCACACCGCACCACCCATCACAGGAGATCACCCCGTCATGCCCACCACCAGCCTGGCTGCCACCCGCCTCGAGCACGATCTGATCGGCGACCGCGAGGTCCCTGCCGACGCCTACTGGGGCGTGCACACGCTGCGCGCCTCGGAGAACTTCCACATCACGGGCCAGCCGCTGGCGACCAACCCGCACCTGATCCGCGCCCTGGCGCTGGTGAAGCAGGCGGCGGCACGCGCCAACCGCGAGCTCGGCCTGCTCGATGCCAGCCGCGCCGACGCCATCGAGGCCGCCTGCACCGAGATCGCCGAAGGGGCACTGCACGATCAGTTCATCGTCGATGTCGTCCAGGGCGGGGCCGGGACCAGCACCAACATGAACGCCAACGAGGTCATCGCCAACCGGGCACTGGAGATCCTGGGCCATGCGCGGGGGGAATACCAGTACCTGCACCCCAACGACCACGTGAACCTCTCGCAGTCCACCAACGACGTGTACCCGACCGCGGTGAACGTCGCGACGTCCTTCACCGCAGTGCCGCTGCTGGCGGCGATCGAGGAGCTCGAGGCGGCCTTCGCTGCCAAGGCGCTGGAATTCCGCACCGTGGTGAAGATGGGCCGCACCCAGCTCCAGGACGCCGTGCCGATGACGCTGGGCCAGGAGTTCGGCACCTATGCGGTGACGATCCGCGAGGACCGCGACCGGCTGGCCGAGTCCCTGGAGCTGGTGCACGAGATCAACCTCGGCGCCACCGCGATCGGCACCTCGCTCAACGCCCCGGCCGGCTACACCGAGGCCGCCTGCCGCCACCTGGTCGAGCTGACCGGTCTGCCGCTGACCACCTCGCCGGACCTCATCGAGGCCACCCAGGACGTGGGCGCCTTCGTGCACCTCTCCGGGGTGCTCAAGCGCGTCGCCGTGAAGCTCTCGAAGATCTGCAACGACCTGCGCCTGCTCTCCTCCGGACCACGCGTGGGGTTCAACGAGATCAACCTGCCCGCCGTACAGGCCGGATCATCGATCATGCCCGGCAAGGTCAACCCGGTGATCCCCGAGGTCGTGAACCAGGTGGCCTACCAGGTCATCGGGCACGACGTGACGATCTCGATGGCCGCCGAGGGCGGGCAGCTGCAGCTGAACGCCTTCGAACCGGTGATCGTGCACTCGCTGACTCTCTCGATGCGCCACCTCGAGGCTGCCTGCCAGACGTTGGCCCGCAACTGCGTGAGCGGAATCACCGCAAATGTCGAGTTATTGCGCAGGAATGTGGAAAACTCGATCGGGTTGGTCACCGCCCTGACGCCGCAACTCGGCTACGCCACCTCGACCGCCATTGCCCTGGAGGCACTGCATTCGGGCCGCGGGATCGCCGAGCTGGTGATCGAGCAGAACCTGCTCAGCCGCGCCGAACTCGATGACTTGCTGCGCCCCGAGCGCCTGGCCAACCTCTCCGACTGAGTCGGCGCACCACCCCTAGCCCACCTCGCACCGCTCCTTCACCCGATCAAAGGACACCGCATGACCGCCACTCCCCAGCCGCCGGGCAAGCCGGCACAGCAGCACGCCTCCGGGCAGGCCCTGACCGTCGGCGACGGCGACTACAAAAAGAGCCTGAAGAACCGCCAAATCCAGATGATCGCCATCGGTGGCGCCATCGGCACCGGGCTGTTCATGGGGGCCGGCGGCCGCCTGGCCGACGCCGGACCGGGACTGGTCATCGCGTTCGCGGTCTGCGGGTTCTTCGCGTTCCTGATCCTGCGTGCGTTGGGTGAACTGGTGCTGCACCGCCCGACCTCGGGCTCGTTCGTCTCCTACGCCCGGGAGTTCTTCGGGGAAAAGGCAGCGTTCGTGACCGGCTGGATGTACTGGCTGAACTGGTCGATGACCGCGATCGTGGACATCACCGCTGCAGCCCTGTACATGCACTTCTTCGCCAAGTACGTCCCCTGGATGGGGGCCGTACCGCAGTGGACCTGGGCGCTGGCCGCCCTGCTGCTGGTCCTGGGCGCCAACCTGGTCTCGGTGAAGGTCTTCGGCGAGCTGGAGTTCTGGTTCGCGCTGATCAAGGTCGTGGCCCTGGTGGGCTTCCTGGTGGTCGGCATCTACTTCGTCGTCTTCCAGACCCCGGTCGATGGGCAGCCGGTCGGCTTCTCGCTGATCGCCGATCATGGCGGGCTCCTCCCCAACGGGCTGCTGCCGGTGTTGGTGGTCATGCAGGGCGTCGTCTTCTCCTACGCCTCGATCGAATTGCTCGGCACCGCCGCCGGGGAAACCGAGAACCCCGAAAAGATCATGCCCAAGGCGATCAACACCGTCATCGTGCGCATTGTGGTGTTCTACATCGGTTCGCTGCTGCTGCTGTCCATGCTGCTGCCGTTCACCTCCTACAAGGAGGGTGAGAGCCCGTTCGTCACGTTCTTCGGTTCCATTGGCGTCTCGGGAATGGACGCGATCATGAACCTGGTGGTCCTCACCGCGGCATTGTCCTCGCTGAACGCCGGACTGTATTCCACCGGCCGGATCATGCGCACCATGGCGCTGGCCGGATCCGCCCCCAGGTACGCGTCGCGGATGAACCGCAACGGCGTGCCCTACGGCGGCATCATGCTGACCGCGGTGATCGCCGTCCTCGGCGTGATCCTCAATGCGATCGTTCCGTCGCAGGCCTTCGAGATCGTGCTGAACATCGCCTCGCTGGGCATCATCTCCTGCTGGGCGATGATCATCCTCTGCCAGCTGGCCTTCCACCGGCTGGCCCAGCGCGGGGAAGCGGTGCGCCCGGCGTTCCGCATGGTCTTCGCCCCCTGGAGCGGGTACCTGACCCTGGCGTTCCTGCTCTTCGTGGTGGTCCTCATGGCGTTCGACTCTCCCGTGGGCACCTGGACCGTGGCGTCGATCGTGGTCATCGTCCCGGCGATGATGGCCGGGTGGTATGCCTGCCGTGGCCGGGTCCGCCAGATCGCCGCCCAGGCGGAGGCCGGGCTGCTACCCGGTGGGCGGGACCCCCGGGAGTCCGCTGACATCCACTGACCCACCGGTCAACACCCCGCGGTCAACACCCCGAGCTCCTCGAAAACGACGGCGTCGCGCACCGCGCGGCGCCGTTGGCACGTTCGGGACGGGCCACTAGGATGCCACCATGACCGGCGAACCGTACGACCTGCGCTACGACGGCGAGCACTTCCTGCTCTCCACCGAGGACCATCGGCGGTTGGCCAAGATCTACGCGTCCGGGCTGTCCATCAGCAGCGTCCTGTTCACTTTCACTCCGGTCGGCAGTGCCCGGGAAGTGACGCTGGCCGTGGGCGGTGGCGCACGGTTGATCCTGACCCGTGACACGCCCGCCATGGATTAGGAGTCCTCGGGGGCCGTCCCCGGAGGGGTGAGCGCGGGGGTCGCCGGGCTGGTGGCCTCCACGGAGACCGGAATCCGCCGCTGTCCGGTGCGCGTGGCGCCGATCCCGGCCAGGACGACCAGGACGATGCCCACCACCGCTGCTGGGCGCGGGATCTGGTGAAGGATGGTCAGACCGATGACGACGGCGATGGCCGGTTCCAGGCACATCAGGGTCCCGAAGGCAGCGGTGGTCAGCTTGCGCAGGGCCAGCATCTCGAGGCTGAAGGGGATGACCGGAAGCAACAGGGCCAGGCCGAAGCCGACCAGCAGGATCTGCCAGTCGAGGTGCTGGAGGATCGAGGGGCCGACCACGCAGGTGGCGACGATGGCCGCCACCGGCATGGAGATGCCCAGGGCGCTGATCCCGGACGCTGTGTCCCCGGCCTTCTGGGTGAAGAGCACATAGCCGGCCCAACAGGCAGCGGCGCCCAGCGCGAAGAGGATGCCCACCGGGTCGGTCGCCCCCACCCAGGGCTCGGTCAGTCCCAGCACGCCTGCGGCTGCCACCAGGGCCCACCAGCGGGCGGCGCCCCGACCCTGGATGATCGCGATGGAGAGCGGACCGAGGAATTCGAGTGCGCTGGCGGTGCCCAACGGGATGCGTTCGACGGCAAGCATGAACAGCACGGTCACCCCACCGGTCGCCACGCCCAGCAGGACGCTGGCGCCCAAGGCGGCACGGCTGAACCTGACCCGCCACGGCCGCCCGATCACGACCAGGATGACGGCGGCCCACGCCAGCCGCAGCCACGCGACGCCTTCTGGCCCCAGGGTGCCGATGAGTCCGACGGAGACGGCCAACCCCAGTTGCACGCACGTCATGGAGGCCAACGCCATGAGCGAGCCGGTGCCGGCAGGGCTCAGCGCCGCGCGAGGTGGGGAGGTCATGGGACCATTCCATCCGACGTCGTCCATCCATGTCCACGTGACAATCCTCAACAAACCATTCGGGATTGCTGCACAATGGTTTCCATGGAGACCCGACGCCTGCAATACCTCTATGAACTCTCCCGAAGGGGCTCGATGCGCGGGGTCGCGGATCTGCTGGGCACCACGACTTCGACGGTCTCCCAACAGATCGCCTTGCTCGCCCGGGACACCGGGGCCCGCTTGCTGGAGCCCGACGGCCGCGGGGTCAGGCTCACTCCCGCGGGCCGACGGTTGGCCGAGCACGCCGAATCGATCCTCGCCGCTGTCGATGCGGCCCGACTGGACCTGGACCCGACGGCCGAACCATCGGGGACGCTGCGCATCTCCGGTTTCGCCACTGCCATCCGCACCACGTTGATGCCGGTCATCGCCGAGTTCGCCGAACGCCACCCCAAGGTCGGGATCCAGGTGCTCGAACACGAACCGGCCGAGGCGCTGCGGCAGCTGGCCGTCGACGAGATCGACCTGGCCCTGACCTACGACTACAGCCTGGCCCCCGATGAAGTCGGCCCGGGCATCGAGACGCTGCCGCTGTGGAGCAATCCGTGGGGTTTGGGGGTTCCCAATGCGGACGCCACCGGGCTGCTCCCCGGCCGAAACGGCCCCGGTGGCGATCCGCGGGCCGCCGAGGTCTTCGGGGCCTTCCGCAACCACGACTGGATCGGCAATTCCCGGAACATTGCCGACGAGACAGTGCTGCGCATGATCTCGTCCATGGCTGGATTCGAGCCGGCACTGCGCCACCAGTCCGACAGCCTGGACCTGGTCGAGGACCTGATCCTCGCCGGGCTCGGGGTTGGCCTGTTGCCCGCGAACCGGCCACCCCGCGCGGGCATCACCATCCTGGCGCTCCACGACCCCGAGGTGAGGCTGCGTGCCTTCGCCCGGACCCGCCGCGGACGCAGCGCATGGCCGGCCCTGGCACTGGTCCTCGAACGCCTGCGGGCTGGCTAACACTGGGCACCGTGCCGGTTCAACGGGCACGTAGCCGTGGGTCACGAAAAGTCATCTCCCAGGCTGCGCGATTCACACAGCGCAACCCGGAGCCACAATGCGTCGGCACCTCGGCACGCTGCTTAATGTGGGACGTCGCCTGTCCTGCCCAGCCCCACCGGAGTCTCCTTCATGCCGCCCGCCAGCACCACTTCCGCCGCCTCACGGCGCCCGACGTCACCGCCCGGAGACGCACCGGTGCGCCCGAGCGTCCACCATCCCGCCACCGACAGTGGGCTCCGCCGGGCCATGGGTCCGCGCCACCTGATCATGATCGCCATGGGCGGGGTGATCGGCTCGGGCCTCTTCCTCAGTTCGGGATACACCATCGAGCAGGCCGGACCACTCGGAGCCGTGATCGCGTACCTGATCGGCGCGTTCGTGGTCTACCTCGTCATGGCCTGCCTGGGTGAACTGGCCCTGGCCTACCCGGTGGCCGGGGCCTTCCATATCTACGCAGCACGCTCGATCGGCCCGGCGACCGGGTTCACCACTGCCTGGCTCTACTGGTTGTGCTGGGCCGTCGCCCTGGGATCCGAGTTCACCGCCAGCGGGCTGCTCATGCAGCGGTGGTTTCCCGGGGTCGATGTCTGGATCTGGTGCCTGGTCTTCGCCTGCCTGGTCTTTGGGGTCAACGCTTTCTCGGCCCGCCTGTTCGGGGAGGCGGAGTTCTGGTTGTCGCTGGTCAAGGTCGGCACCATCGTCGCGCTGATCGTCATCGGTGGTGCCGCCCTGCTGGGGTTCCGTCCGCTGGCCGCACCCCAGGGGCCGCCGGTGTTGCTCCAGAATTTCGTCACGCCGGACGGATTGTTCCCCCACGGGTTCACGGGCGTGCTGATCACGACCCTGGCCGTCTTCTATGCCTTTTCCGGCTCCGAGCTCATCGGTGTTGCGGCCGGTGAAACAGCGGATCCGCAGCGTTCCATCCCCCGGGCCCTGCGGGCGACCGTCTTCCGGTTGCTGGTCTTCTTCGTCGGCGCCATCGCCGTCATTGCTGCCACCATCCCCTACGGTGACGCCGGCCTGCAGGAGAGTCCCTTCGTCGCCGTTTTCAACGGTCTCGGCATCCCCCATGCCGCCGACGTCATGAACTTCGTGATCATCACCGCCCTGCTCTCTGCCGGCAACAGCGGCCTGTTCGCCTGCGCCCGCATGCTGTTCTCGCTGGCCGACGAGGGGTTGGCACCGCGGGCCTTCGGCAGGCTTACCGGCCGGGGCATTCCACTCACCGCCCTGGGTGTGAGCATGCTCGGCGGTGCGGCCTCGCTGCTCTCCAGCGTGGTGGCGGCAGAATCGGTGTACCTGGTCCTGGTATCCATCGCCGGCTTTGCCGTGGTGGGCGTGTGGATGTCCATCTCCGCCTCGCACTTCTTCCACCGCAGGGCCTTCGTGCGGCGCGGCGGGGACGTGGGGGCCCTGGTGTACAAGGCACCGCTGTACCCGGTGGTGCCGCTACTCGCCTTGGGCCTCTGCCTGGTCTCCGTCATCGGGCTCGCCGCCGACCCCCAGCAGGTGGCGGCCCTCTACTTCGGCATCCCGTTTGTGGCCGCCTGCTATCTCTACTACTTCATCCGCCATGGCCGCACGACTCCGGCCTCCCCGAACGAAAGTGACACCTCCCGATGAGCGACTCCCCCTCCCCTTTGCTGTTTTCCCTCTACGAGCAGGCCTCCGTGGGCTGCGGCGGCGCCCCCAGCCTCTGGACCCATCCCCTCGATGACCGCCTGACGGTGAACTCGCTGGATCGCTGGCGCAACGTGGCGATCACCGCCGAACAGGCGAATCTCGATGCCCTCTTCTTCGCCGATGTCCTGGGGCTCTACGACGTGTACGGCGGGGCCGTCGACGCGGCACTGGGATGGGCGGTGGAGGCCCCGGCCAACGACCCGTTCATGTACGTCCCGGCGCTGGCGGCCCTGACCGAACGGCTGGCCTTCGTGATCACCGCTTCGACCACCTACGAGCACCCCTTCTCGCTGGCCCGCCGGTTCGGCACGCTGGACCACCTGTCCGGCGGACGCATCGGGTGGAACATCGTCACCTCCTACCTCTCCAGTGCTGCCCGGAACTTTGGCCTGGACGAGATGCTCAAACATGCGGATCGATATGCCCGGGGCGATGAGTTCATGGAGGTCGTCTACAAGCTCCTGGAGGGCAGCTGGGCCGGCGATGCAGTCATCGGCAGCAAGGAGTACACGATCTATGCCCGCCCCGGCGCGGTGCATCCCATCCACCATGAGGGCGAGCACTTCCGCGTGGATGGCCCCTCGCTCACGTCGCCCTCACCGCAGCGCACGCCCACCCTCTTCCAGGCCGGCTGGTCGCCACGCGGCCGGGAGTTCGCCGCCCAGCATGCCGAGGTGATCCTCCTACCCAAGAAGGACCCGCAGGAGATCGCCGCCGGACTGGCGGACATCAACCAGCGGGCCCTGGACCGCGGCCGCCCGGCCGGAGAGGTCCGCTCGATGGCGCTGGCACGCATCATCACGGCGCCCACCGCCAGCCAGGCCCAGGCGAAGTACGAGGACCTGCAGCGCAATTACCACCTCGAGGCGCAACTGGTCAGCTACGCCGGGGACACCGGCATCGATCTGGACAAATATGCCGACAACGAACCGCTGACGACCTCGACGAACGGTCTCAGTTCCTACGTGGTCACGGGCGGACCACAGGACCAACCGCTCACTGCCGGTGACGTCCGCCGCAAGTTCTCCCAGGTCACCCGTGGCACCGATCTGCTGTTCATCGGCACCCCCGACGATGTGGCCAACCAGATCCAGGAACACTCCGCGGCTTCGGGCCTGGACGGCTACATGATCAACCCGTTGATCAGCCCCGGCACGCTCGACGACTTCGCCGAACTCGTGGTCCCCCAACTGGTCAAGCGCGGGCTCTACGACCCCGAACCGAAGACCGGGACACTGCGCTCGCGGCTGCGTCGCGACGGTGCTGACCTGCTGCCCCCCACCTCCCACGGGGCGTCCTTCCGCTGACCCTGCGTCACACCGGCGCCCCGGCCACCCGGGGAACGGGAGCTCCGCGGCCATCGCCGCGGAGCTCCTGCCTTTTTCGGATTAGGACGCGTAGGCTCTCAATAGGCGTCTAATAGGTATTTCCCCCTCCGAGCGGCCCGGCCTAGAGTTCTCACGAGACGCCACCGCGGCAACCGCGCGGACCGGATCATCGGAGCCCCATGGAAACCAGACACCTGCGCTACTTCGTCGCCGTCGCCGAAGAACGCCACTTCGGCCGCGCCGCGGCGCGCCTGCACATGGCCCAACCGCCACTGTCCCAGCAGATCAAGCAGCTCGAGGAACAGCTGGGCACCCCCCTGCTGACCCGGACCACCCGGCGGGTTGACCTGACCCCTGCCGGAGAGATGTTCCTGGGCCGGGCACGCAACCTGCTCGCCGAACTGGAACAGCTGGCCCAGGACGTGCGGACCGTCGGGGACGGAGCCAGCGGCGTGCTGCGCGTCGGCTTCACCGGCACGGCGACCTACCGGTTGATGCCCGGCATCGTCGAGGCCGCCCGCCGGGACATGCCCGGCCTGCAACTGAATGTCCAGGGCGAAATGCTGACCCCCGAGATGGAGGAGGCCCTCGTCGAGGGCCGCCTCGACGTCGCCGTATTGCGCCCCCCGGTGCGCTCCACCGCCGTCGAGTTGAGGTTCCTGGAACACGACCGGCTCAGCGTCGCCCTGCCCGAGAAGCACCGGTTGGCTGCACGCGAGGAGCTGGCGCTCTCCGACCTCGCCGACGAACCCTTCGTCGGCTACCCGGCCAGCTCCGCAGTGAACCTCATCGTGCAGGAGTCCTGCCGCCGTGCCGGATTCATTCCCCGCGTGGTCCAGGTGGCCCGCGAGACCTCGACCCTGCTCACCTTCGTCGACGCCGGACTCGGCGTCGCGCTCATGCCCACTGCCGCACGCCTGCCCTCCAGCCAGCGGGTGGTGTTCCGCCCCCTGCGCGACGCACCCACCGTCGACCTGGCCCTGGGCTGGAAGGCCGGCAACGACGCCCCCCTGGTGCACAACTTCCTGAAGTTGTGCGCCCCCTGGGCCCACCCGGAAGGAAACACCCAGTGAAGATCGAACGCATCGAAGCGATCCCCTACGCCATTCCGTACAACCACCCCCTGCGCTTCGCTTCCGGGGAGGTCACGACGGCCGACCACGTATTGATCCGTGTGCACACCGATGAGGGCCTGGTCGGCACCGCCGACGCACCGCCGCGGCCGTACACCTATGGCGAGACCCAGCAATCCATCCGCACCATCACCGAGGACGTCTTCGCCCCGCAGCTGATCGGACTGGACCCGTTCGACCGCGAGCGCGTCCACGAGGTGCTGCGCCGCACGATCCACAACCAGGTCGCCAAGGGGGCGCTGGACATCGCCCTGTGGGACCTCATCGGCCAGGCCACGGCCACCCCGGTGCACAAGCTGCTGGGCGGCTACACCGAGTCGATGCGCGTGTCCCACATGCTCGGCTTCAAGCCCGCCCAGGAGCTGCTCGACGAGGCGCTGCGTTTTGGCCAGGAGTACGGGATCACCACGTTCAAGCTCAAGGTCGGCCGGCGCCCGCTGGGCCTAGACATCGAGGCCTGCCACGTCCTGCGCGAGGGGCTCGGCGACGACGTCGAGCTCTACCTCGATGCCAACCGCGGCTGGAGCGCCAACGAGGCGATGCAGGTGCTGCGGCGCACCGAGGGCCTGGGCCTGACGATGCTCGAGGAACCGTGCGACGCCAAGGAGGCGATGTCCCGGCGCAGGCTCGTGGAGAAGTCCCCGATCCCGATCGTCGGCGACGAGTCGGTGCCTACCGCCGGCGATGTCTCCCGCGAGCTGCTCTCCGGCGGTTCCAACGCGATCTGCATCAAGACCGCGCGCAGCGGTTTCACCGAGGCCACCGAGATCCTGGGGTTGTGCACCGGGCTCGGCGTGGACGTGACGATGGGCAACCAGATCGACACCCAGGTCGGCTCGCTGGCCACCGTCACCTTCGGCGCCGCCCACGAGGCCTCCAGCCGCCGGGCCGGGGAACTCTCCAACTTCCTGGACATGTCGGATGACCTGCTGGCCGAGCCGCTGGCCATCACCGACGGGCGCATCCGCGTCCGCGAGGTTCCCGGCGTTGGCGCAGCCATCGACGAGGACAAGCTCGCCCGCTACCGTCAGGACTAAGCGCGGCACCCGGCACCCCGCCGTCGTACACCCCACCACCCCACCGACAGGAGTCACCATGATGTTCCTCGCCCGCATGGACGTGCGCTTTCCCGATCACCTGACCGCCGAGCAGACCGCCGATTTCCAGGTCCGCGAGAAGGCCTATTCGGCCGGCCTGCAGGAGTCGGGCAAGATGGCCGGGATCTGGCGGATCGTGGGCGAATACGCGAACCATTCGCTCTTTGACGTCGAGTCCAACGACGAGTTGCACGAGATCCTCAGCGGCTTCCCGATGTACGCCTACATGACCATCAAGGTCACCCCGCTGGCGAAGCACCCCAACTCGATCCGCTAGCCGCCCGGAAAGATTGATATGCCCAGCGTCCGAATACTGACGAAATGGGTATTTCCCTTGGCACAATGTGAGGGTCTAGATTGATCCTCAACAGCAGAAACATGACGCCGATCACACCCCGCGAGGCCATCGCCCGGAAACGACGTCACGAATGACGAAGGAGTCACCATGACCGCCGAAACCACAGCCGAAGCCAGCGCCGCCAAGTCCGGCAATGCCGCCACCGACCGCTTCCGCGAGTCCGGCAAGATCGGCACCGCCGACGTGTCCGTCGAGCGCGTCAACACGCTGGCCAGCAAGCTCGTGAAGGCAGCGAACGACATCGTCCTGGAAGAGCGCGTCAGCTACGACGAGTTCAACGCCCTGAAGGCCTGGCTGATCAAGGTCGGCGAGGACGGCGAATGGCCGCTGTTCCTGGACGTGTGGCTGGAGCACTCGGTGGAAGACGTGGCCACCGATCACCGCGAGGGCAACAAGGGTTCCATCGAGGGCCCGTACTACATCCCCGACGCGCCGAGCCAGGACTCCCCCGCCACGATCTCCATGCGCGAGGACGAGCACGGGACCCCGCTGCTCTTCCAGGGCCAGGTCCGCGGCACCGACGGATCGGCACTGCCGAACGCCAAGGTGGAGCTGTGGCACGCGGACTCCGACGGCTTCTACTCGCAGTTCGCCCCGGGCCTGCCCGAGTGGAACCTGCGCGGCACGTTCATCGCCGATGCCGAGGGCCACTTCCAGATCAACACGATGCAGCCCGCGCCCTACCAGATCCCGACGGACGGCGCCTGCGGCCAGCTGATCGCCGCCGCCGGCTGGCACGCCTGGCGCCCGGCCCACCTGCACCTGAAGGTCTCCGCCCCCGGCCACGAGCTGCTGACCGCCCAGCTGTACTTCCCGGGCGATCCGCACAACGACGACGACATCGCCACCGCGGTGAAGCCGGAACTGGTGCTGGACCCGAAGCCAGCAGCCTCGGGCACCGGCGTCCAGGTCGACTACGACTTCGTGCTGGATCCGACGCAGAAGTAGCACCGCCCCACCACCGGCACCAGTACAGGGTCGACCCGTCCGGGTCGGCCCTGAGCTGCGTCAAGGGTGGCGGATGCCGTGGCCCGCGAGGACCGCGGCGTAGCCTTGCCGGTACGTCGGATAGGTGAAGGTGAATCCGGTGGAGCGCAGCAGGTCACCGCGCAGCCGCTTGCCGGTGGCCCGTGCGCTGGCGGCGGGGCCCGGCTGGCCGTCGACACCAAGCTGCTCGGCGAGGTAGGCGAAGACCTCGACGTTGGGGGCCGGCGCCTCGTCGACACCGAGGTAGACCGGTGCGGGATCGGAAACTGCGCTGGCCAGGTGCACGATGGCCGCGGCGGCATCATCGCGGTGGATCCTGTTGGTGTAGCGGACCGGACCGTCGCCGGTGGTTCCCTTGCGGACCTTCTCGATCAGCCAGGTGCGCCCGGGACCATAGATCCCCGATAGGCGCAGCACGATCCCCTGCGATGCGCGGGCCGCCAGCAACTGCTCCGTGGCATAGGTGATCTCCGCGGTTTCCGTGGGCGGCTCGACCGCAGTGGACTCATCGACCCAGGCTCCATCGGTTTCGGCGTTGACTGCCGTGGAGGAGACCAGCAGGATGCGGCGCGGAATGATGCCTTCGCGTTCCAGGGCGTCGAGCACGTGGGACAGCCCCTCCAGGTAGACCCGGCGGTAGGCCTCGACGCTGCGCTCCCCCGCCGCCGGCGCGAAGACCACGATGTCGGTGTCGGCGGGAATCGCCGGCAGCTCACCCGCCAGGTCGGCTGACACCCCCTCGATGGCGTCAGGCAGCAGCCCTGGCGAGCGCCTCCAGCCGACGACCCGGTGCCCGGCAGCGGCAAACCGCAGCCCCGCCTCGGTACCCAGGTCTCCGCACCCGGCGATCAATACCGTCATGGTGGATCCCTCCTCGTCCTGTCCCCACGCGCGGGGAGCCCCGACGCCTTTTCGTGTGCGACCAGAGTACCGGCTGTCCCCGTCACCAGGCCCATCGGCAAGTGGTTCCCACCCGTGCGGGGGTGACACCCCATCCGGACATGACCCCGGCTCCGAACATCAGGTGAAGGACTTCCCCCACTGCCGTCGAGCAAGGACCACACACCATGACCAGCATCTCGCCGCCCCGGGGATCCCTTCGGCGCTCGCTGGGCCTCGGCGGGGTCATCGCGCTGACGGCCGTGGTCCTCGCCGGCGCGTTGGCGGTCGCCGGCACCGCAGCACCCCGCGTCCTGGGCGACCCCGGCGCCCTGGTCCGCTGGGGGCTGCCCGCCGCGCTGGCCGTCCATCATGTGGCCCTCTCGGTGGTCCTGGGTTCGCTGGCCTTCACCTGGGGCGTCCTCCCGTCCACCTTCAAGCATCCACGGATGGCAGACCGCCTCGTGTCCGCGGGGCGGTGGGCAGCCATCGCGTGGGCGGCTTCGGCCTCGGCCGTCTTGGCCTTCACGTTCGCCGATACCCTCGGGCAACCGCTCTCCGTCCACCGCGGTGTCGTCACGGAATTCGAAACCTATGTCTGGGGCACGGAACCGGGACGGGCCCGTGCCGTGGTGCTGGCCGTGGCACTCGTGGTACTGGTCCTGCTCGTGGTTCGCCCGGGCGGCGACGCGCACCTGGCGGCGTTCGCCCTCGCCGCCACGGCGGTCATGCCGCTGTCCATGGACGGCCATGCCCTCTCGACCCACGTCCCCTGGGCCTCCACTGCGTTGGCCTTGCACGTGCTGGGCGTCGCGGTCTGGGTCGGTGGGGTGATCGTGCTGGGCCTGCTGGCGGATCTGCTCCGCCCTGGACAGAGCACGGCTGGGGAATCGCTCGGGACCTTCACACGCTTTTCCCTGCTCGCCGGAATCGCCTATGCTGCCGTGTTCGCCTCGGGTGTGGCCACCGCGGTGCTCCGCATTGGATCGCTGGATGCGCTCCTCACCCCCTACGGGATCCTCGTCCTCGTGAAGACCGGCGCCATGATCGGGCTCGGAGTGATCGGGTATCTGCACCGTCGCTGGATGGTCGCCGCCGTACGTTCCGGAAAGATGCCGACCGCACCTGTTTGGCGGTTGATCGGCCTGGAGATCCTGATCATGACCTCGACCATGGCCGTCGCCGCCGTGCTGAGTCGCACCGTACCGCCCGGCGCCTGACCAGCAGCCTTTGAGGCCGCCCGCCGCGCCACCTTCTGCGAGCCACTTCCGAGCGGTGGCGGCATCGCGGCCAGGCAAATAAAGGACCCGTACCATCTGACAGCCGAGGTTTCGGCCCGATTCGCAACGTCGCGCACTCCTCTGGCGCTCTGGCACTGACGTTCATCAGTTGGTGCGGCACAACCTGGAGATCACATCTTGCTACCATTTCGCGCTACAGAATCAAAAATAGTGCACACCCTCAACACGTAATGTAAAACTGGACTTGCTGCAGTCGGCAAGGCGTGCAGCACCGCAGAGGGGGATGTTGTGCTCCATCGAAGGCTTTCGGGCATTGGACGGTCGAGGTCAACAAGCATGAGCCGGCCTCGGAAGCATCAACCCACTCCAGGCAATCCCCAGCAAGACGAACTGACCTCCCTCGCCCTGAGGCTCTCTCATGGCGATGTCCAGGCCATGGGCGAGTTCTACGATCTCACATGCCATGTCACGTATGGATTGGCGCGGGGGCTTCTCGGTCGCAAAGAGGGCACTGAGGCGCTGCTCTGCGACGCATATGTGGATGCGTGGCTCACCATACGACAAACCCTGCCGGCGCCTGGATCGGAAATGCGCTGGGTCCTTGCCCTGGTCCTGAGGCGGTATCGCCTCACGGGCACTCCCGGATTGGGCGAATAGCCGCACAAATTCCCGCCGGTCGCCGACACCTGGCCAAGGCAGCCTCGCACACCGCACGCGCCACGCCCTGGAACCCGCCTGCATATGACGATGTGGTTCATCAAAAAAATACTTGCCACATATCCAATCCGCGGTGCCCCATGGCTCCGAACGTGAGGTGCAACACAGTTCTGATTCACGAACTCACGTGCCGCCCAACAGGGACGACACCACCGAGGAAGGTAAGAATCCGATGAGAAAGCTACACATGTTGGCCGTTCCGGTCATGGCGTTGGGGATGGTCGCTGCCACTGCGGCAGGGGCTTCAGCGCATGAGGGAACGCACTCCTACCAGACCGAACTCAAGGCACTCAATGGAAGCGGCGGAACCGGGACGGTGATGCTCAGCATCAAGGGCGATCAGGCCACCGTGTCCGAGAAGGTCAGCGGCCTGGCGGAGACGTTCATGGACGCCCCCTACCCGCACGTCCAGCACGTCCATATCACCACGGGCGGGCAGGGCGTCTGCCCGACCATGAAGGCAGACAAGAACGGTGACGGGGTCATCAGCACCACCGAGGGAATGCCGTCCTACGGCATGATCGGGACCACGCTCTCTAGCAAGGGGGACACGAGCGACAAGGCAGCCTTGGACCTGAAGGTTGCCGGAATGGGTGGCAGCTTCACCTACGAACGCACGTTCACGATGAACGCGAAGACCATCCAGGCCATCGAGGCCGGCAACGGCACCGTCGTCGTCCACGGGCTGGACCCGGCCACGCTCAACAAGAAGGCTGCCAACGCCAAGTCGGACCTGGATCCGAAGCTGCCGCTGGCGGCTACTTCGCCCGCGCTGTGCGGGACGTTGGTCGCCGGTCAGATGGACATGCCGGTCGGCAACCCCGAAACCGGTGGTGGCAGCACCGCCGGGATGGATAACGGCATGATCGCCCTGGGTGGCGGTCTGGTCCTGCTCGCTGCCGGAGCCGGCGTCTACATGGTCCGCCGCCGCCAGGTCGGCCAGGACTAGCCACACCACCGCCAACACCAGGAAGGAAACGAACCGATGAGACATGTCGGAAGGAAACCAGGCAAGGGCCGTGTATATGCAGCTGCGGTCGTCGTCACGGCAGGACTCGTCGGAGCGGTGTTGGTCGGAGTCGGCGTGAAGGGGGAGGCTCCTCCCCCTTCACCGCCGGCCTCCGAGGCCATCGGGGCGCCGACGTCTCCAGCAGCTGCGTCGCCGACCCCCAGCACGTCGGCACCATCCAGCACGAAAGCCACACCGAAGACCTCCACACCCGCTCCCCGGCCAGCGAAGGCCCAGGAGCTGGTCATGAAGAAATCACACCCCACCCGTTTGACGGTCCCGTCGATCGGCGTGGACACCCCACTGATGGACGTCGGGCTTCAAGCCGATGGGAGCATCGGAGTACCCCCGCTGGGTACCGACTCCCCGGCCGGCTGGTATGACCGGGGCCCCACGCCCGGCGAACAGGGCCCGGCCGTGATCCTGGGACACGTCACCGCGATCAAGGAAGAAGGCCCCGCGATCTTCTTCAAACTCGGAGACCTGCGTAAAAAGGACAAGATCTCCGTCACCCGCGCCGATGGACAGGTGGCCGTGTTCACCGTGACCCGCATCGTCGAGGTCCCCAAGCCGGACTTCTCCAGCATGGACACCTACGGCAACACCGACGGATCCGAATTGCGCCTGATCACCTGTGGCGGGGCGTTCAACAAGAGCATTGGGCGGCATGCGGACAACATCGTCGTCCACGCCCAGCTCACCTCACATCACGCCGCCTAGCAGCGGGCCGGCTCAGGCGTTCACGACGCCGACCCCAGCCACTCCCGGGCCGCGGTCACCAGGGCGGTGACTCCGTGGTCCAGGGTCGGCTGGATGGCCGGGGCGAACCGGGATGAATGGTTCGAGGGCAGCGCGGAGGCCACGGCCACCGGATCCGCGGCACCGGCAAAGACCTGCGGATCGGCTCCTCCCAGGAACCAGTAGACCAACGGGGCTCCGGCAGCGGTGGCCAGCACACCGACGTCCTCGCTGCCGGAGACATGCCCCGGATCGATGACCTGGGCCCCGCCGAAGACAGCGCCCAGAGCCGCCCGCGTGCGTTCGGTGGCCTCGGCGTCGTTCACCGTGACCGGGAAGTGGTCATCGTGCACGATGTCCGGGTCGCGCACGGCACCGGAGGCGGCTGCCTCGCCGCGGATCACGCGGTCGATGGCCGTCAGGATCCGGGTGCGGACCGCGTCGTCAAAGGCCCGCAGGCTGATGCCCAGCGTGGCGTGGTCGGGGATGATGTTGTGCTTGGTGCCGGCGTGCATCTGGCCGACGGTCAACACCGCCGAAGAGGTGGCGGCCAGTTCGCGGGAGATGATGCCGTTCAGGCGCATCGTCGTCGCCGCGGCCATCATGACCGGGTCGATCGAGGCCTCGGGGCGCGAGCCGTGTCCACCGACGCCGTGCAGGGTGACGCTGAGGGAATCGGCGGAGGCCATGGCCACACCGGAGTGCACCCCGACCCAGCCGGCGGGGAACGGTGCCACATGCTGGCCCAGGACGACGTCGGGGGTGGGCACCCGCTGGAACAATCCGTCCTCGACCATGGCCCGGGCGCCGCCGCCGCGCTCCTCGGCCGGCTGGAAGAGGGCGATGAGCGTGCCGCTCCAGTCCGACCGCTCGGCGACGAGCCGCTCGACGGCACCGAGCAGGGCCGTGACGTGGACGTCGTGGCCGCAGGCGTGCATCACCGGGACGTCCTTGCCGTCCGGGTCGGTGGCACGGGCGCGGCTGGCGTAGTCCAGTCCGGTCTCCTCCTGCACCGGCAGCCCTTCCATGTCGGCGCGCAGCAGGACGGTGGGTCCGGCACCGTTGCCCAGGACGCCGACGACGCCGGTTCCCCCGATGCCCTCGTGGACCGCCAGGCCCAGCCGGCGGAGGTGTTCGGCGACGATGCCCGCCGTCCGATGCTCCTGGAAGGAGAGCTCGGGGTGTTCGTGCAGGTCACGGTAGATGTCTTCAAGGTCGATTGCCATGCGGGAAGCCTAGAACCATCACGGGGCATCACTACTGGTCAGCGTCAATTTCGTCTGATTTCTCACGTCGGCGTGCGGCGGGGGTTACGGTGGACGGACTGCCGAACACCCTTGCCTTCAGGAAAGCGCCCGCCTCATGAAAGTCGCACTCTTCGTCGCCACCACCATCGGCGGCACCCTGATCGTGCTGTTCGGGATGCTGGGAGCCGGCCAGCTGGCTGCGGGCTCCTCGCCTGCTCCTCCCCTGCTCACCGGGTTGGGTCTGTTCGTGGTGTGCGGCGCGGCGGTCTGGCGGGGCTTCCTGCGGAAACCCTCCGACACCCCCGCGGTGGCCAACGACCTGTCCGAACTCTCGTGGATGCCCGAGGCCCGGGCGATCACCACCCGGAAATTGCGCGTCGTCGGGGAGGTCCTGGGTGCCGGCCTGCTGCTCGGTATCTTCGGGTTCGGGCTCACCCACGCCGGATCGCCACTCGGCGAGGCCCTGTCCTCGCTCTCGTTCTACCTGCAGGGGATTTTGCTGGCGACCACCTTCGCCGCGGCCATCTCCACCTACCCCCTGGGCACCGCACTGCGTGAGGCCTCGGGCGCGAACGTGTCCCGGCACCGGGTCATCAGCAAGGTGGTGCTGAAGAACAAGGACCTCCCCCTCGATGAGGACGAACAGCTCGGGGCTGCCCGCATGGCAGCGGTGGTCCCGGTGGTCCTGCCGCTGGCGAATTTCAGCTTGGGCTACCTCTTTGCCTCGCTGCTGACGCAGTACGCCAGGTTTGCCGTGGAGGAGCCCCAGGACCCTTTCATCACGATCCTGTCCGTCCTGCTCGTGCTCGCCATCGTGGTGTGCGTTCCGCTGTATGCCCGAAAGATCCGCCGGGCCCGCCGGTACGCCAGCGACCACGCCGCCCTGCTGGTGGGCTGACTCAGCCGGGGTGGTTGTAGCGGGCCAGTGCCGCGGCGAACGCGTGGACCTCGTCGTCGTCCCAGCCGGCCAGGCGTTCGCGCAGGCTTTCCTGCTGGGCCTCGGCGGCCAACGCCAGCTTGGCATCGCCCTCCGGCGTCAAGGCGAGGATCCTGCCCCGAGCCGGCGCCCCGGCGTCGTGCTCCAGCTCCGAGACGAGTCCCATGCGGGCCAACCCGGCCACCTGGCGCGAGACGGTGGAACGGTTCAACGAGAAGGCCGTGGCGATGTCGATGGCCCGGGCGCCCGGCGTGGAGGCGATGAAGCGCAGCAGCGAATGCTCGACGAACGTCAGCGGTTCGCCCAGCTTCCGGGACCTGTCGGTGATCCGCCGGGAGAGCTCCTGGATCTGTTCATAGGTCTGGCGGATGTCGGCTTCGCGCGCTGAGTGGGCCATTCCCCCATCCTAGGCACTGGGTGGCGGCCATCGGTTCGCGGTCGGCCACCTTCGTTTTGTTGCATAGTGCAACATTGGAGTATTCTTGAGGCAACATGACTTTGCAGACTGCCTATGAGCGCCCCGAACCCCGCACCGACGACATCCTGGACCAGCCCGAGCCGCGGCACAGCCAGAGCACTCCCCGCCGCCCGAGGACCAGCGGGGTCTGGAAGCCGCTGGGCCTGATGATGCTGATCCCCTTCTTCCTGGCCACCGTGATGGGGCTGGCCTACCTCGGGGCCTTCCACCAGCCGGCCCCCCATCACCTGCCGGTCGCCGTCGTCGGCAGTTCGCCCCAGACGCTGGTCTTCGCCCAGACCCTGAAGAACGAGTCAGGCGAGGAACTCGATGTGCGCACCGTCTCCGACGCGGACACCGCGCGGCAGCTGATCACCGACCGCCAGATCTACGCCGCCTACGCCCCGGGCCAGGACGCCGCCACGCTGATGATCTCCAGCGCCGCTTCGGAAACCACGGCGAACATTGCACAGAAGGTCTTCCTGCCGGTCGCCTACCAGCAGCACCTGCCGTTGAAGATCGACGATGTGGTCCCCGCCGGGGAACACGACAGCACCGGCCAGGGCCTCTTCTTCCTGCTGGTTGCCCTGAGCATCGGCGGCTACGCCAGCGCCATCCCCATCTCCGGGCACATGGGGCGCTTCCGCCTGCCCGGCCGGTTCGGATTGGCAGCCGGCGCCGGCGGCATCGTCGCCGGCATCGGCATGATCATCGCCGGACCGATCTACCACATCATCGACGCCAACATCTGGGGCTCCTGGCTCATCTCCTGGCTCTACGTCTCGGCGATCATCCTGCTGGGCATGGGCCTGCATCCGATGCTCAAACACTGGACGACGCCGGTGCTGACGCTGCTTTTCGTGGCCCTGAACTTCACCAGTTCCGGGGGCATCTTCGTCCCCGAGGTCCAGCCGGGACTCTTCGCCGGGCTCAGCGCCTTCTGGAACGGCAATGCCTGGCTGCATGCGGTCCAGACGATCGCCTACTTCCCGGGCCAGGCGATCGGCATGGACCTGCTGAAGCTGGCGCTCTGGCTCGTTCCCGGGGCCCTGCTGCTGGTGCTGACCCATACCTGGAGCGTCCGCAAGACCCGCCTGGCCGATGAGAATGCACGCCTGAGCGAACTGGACGAGGCCGGCGCCGCGTAACGTCCCCTCACCGGCGGCGCCGGACTAGTGGAACGCCCACCCTTTCTGGCAGTGTGTGCATCAGCCGGTTCGGATCAGCATGTCCGGACACCCGTTCGTGGAGGTAGCCCCGTGACCGATCCGCAGTCCCCGCACGATGACGCCTCCGAGGTGCCGGCCGCAGCGGATCCGACCCCCGAAGCCGACGCCGCGACGACGGAAACCAGCTTCGACGAGCAGTTCTACCCGGCCCGGCCACGCACCCTCCGGCCCAGGGCACGGCGGCGGCACTTCACCGCCGACCGGCCGCCCTTCGCCCCGGACGCCCGGAACCGGGTCTACGTCGAGTGGCTGCGCAACCAATCGATGCTCGGCGACGCCAAGACGCTGGCCCGCCAGCTCTCGGGCCAGGCCAGCATGTGGCAGAACCCGTACGCGCACCCCAACCCCCGGGCCGCCGTGGAAAAGGCCTCCGTCTGGTTCACCGCCTACCCGCTGTCGCTGATGACCCGGCCCCAGCAGACCTTCCTGGCCACCCTCGGCGACGCCGAGCTCTGGACCGCCTTCCAGCGCATCGGCATCAAGGGCATCCACATCGGCCCGGTCAAGGTCGCCGGCGGTGTGACCGGCTGGGACCACACCCCCAGCGTGGACGGGCACTTCGACCGGATCAGCATGGCCATCGACCCGCTGTTCGGCACCGAGGACGAGTTCCGGGCCATGTGCGCCACCGCGGCGGAGCACGATGGCACGATCCTCGATGACATCGTCCCCGGGCACACGGGCAAAGGTGCCGACTTCCGGCTGGCCGAGATGAACTTCCGTGACTATCCGGGGATCTACCACATGATCGACATCCCCGAAGAGGACTGGGCGCTGTTGCCCGACGTCCCGGAGGGACACGACGCGGTGAACATCGACGTCGCCACCGAGCGGGCACTCCAGCAAGCCGGCTACATCATCGGCGAACTGCAGCGGGTCATCTTCTTCGAACCGGGGGTGAAGGAGACGAACTGGAGCGCCACTCCCCCGGTGCTCGATACCGAGGGCACCTACCACCGGTGGGTCTACCTGCACTATTTCAAGGAAGGCCAGCCCTCCATCAACTGGCTGGATCCCTCCTTCGCGGGCATGCGGCTGGTGGTCGGAGATGCCCTGCACTCGCTGGTCGACCTGGGCACCGGCGCCCTGCGCCTGGACGCCAACGGTTTCCTCGGGGTGGAGAAGAGTTCCGAGGAGACGCCCGGCTGGTCCGAAGGACACCCGCTCTCGGCCGCAGCCAACCAGATCATCGGCAGCATGGTCCGCAAGGTCGGGGGCTTCACCTTCCAGGAACTGAACCTGGGCATCGACGACATCAAGGCCACCTCGGCCGCCGGCCCCGACCTGTCCTACGACTTCGTGACCCGCCCGGCCTACCACCACGCGCTGGTCACCGCGGATACCGAGTTCCTGCGCTTGACGTTGCGCCTGGCCCAGGAGATCGGCGTGGATCAGGCCTCCCTGGTGCACGCGCTGCAGAACCATGACGAGCTCACCTACGAACTCGTGCACTTCGCCAGCGCCCACCAGGATGACGTGTTTGAACTCGAGGGCCGGGACTTCACCGGCGCGGAGTTGGCGGCCCACGTGCAGCAGACCCTGCGCGAGGGCATCACCGGCGAGGCTGCACCCTACAACTTGGTCTTCACCGCCAATGGGATCGCCTGCACCACCGCGAGCGTGATCACCGCTGTCCTGGGCATCACCGAGCTGGGGTCGATCAGCGACGCGCAGAAGGACGAGATCCAGCGGGTCCACCTGCTGCTGGCCATGTACAACGCGCTCCAGCCAGGGGTCTTCGCCCTCTCCGGCTGGGATTTGTGCGGCATGCTCCCGCTGGGCCGCGGCGATGTCACCGACCTGCTCTCCCGCGGCGATACCCGGTGGATCCACCGGGGCGCCCACGACCTGATGGGCTTCAACCCGGAGGCCACGACATCGACCTCCGGCATGCCCCGCGCCCAGGCACTGTACGGGACCCTGCCGGAGCAGCTCCAGGACGAGTCATCCTTCGCCCGCCGACTGGCCCGCGTCCTGGAGGTCCGCGAGGAGCACGGCATCGCCCAGGGAGGCCTGCTCGATGTCCCGGACGTCTCGCACAAGGGAATGCTGGTCATGGTCCACGCCCTGGAATCGGGCCGCCAGGAGGTGACCGTCCTGAACTTCTCCGGACAGGACATCGCCGGGACCGTCCGCTCCGAGGACCTGGAACCCGGGTCGGAGGTCAGTGATGCCTTCTCCGGCGAGGACGTCGGCACCGTGGATGACCTGCACAGTTTCCACGTCCAGCTCGGCCCCTATGAAGGCACAGCACTGCTGGTCGATGCCGTCATCAACGGCGAGAACGTGGAGGACACCGCATAGCCGGTCTACTACCGGGCCGTCCGCGACCGCCACAGCAGGTAGACGAAGTAGGGGGTGCCGACCAGTGCGGTCATGATGCCCGCCGGGATCTGCGCCGGGGAGATCACCGTGCGACCGATGAGATCCGCCAGAACCACCGTGCAGGAACCCAGCAGGGCGGCTACCGGCAGGACCCGGGAATGCCGGGCGCCCACCAGGCTGCGTGCTGCATGCGGGGCCACCAGTCCCACGAAGGCGATCACGCCCACCGAAGCGACGGCTCCTGCGGTGAGCAGCACCGCGGTCGCGAGCAGCACCAGCCGCGCGGCGGTCAACGGGATACCCAGCACGCGCGGGGAATCGTCGTCCATGGCGAGGAGGTCCAGATCGCGCCGCATGCCGGCCAACACCGGGATAGCCAGGGCCAGGGCTGCCAATGGCGGAATAACCGACGCGAAGTTCCGCCCATAGGTCGACCCGGACAGCCAGGTCAGGGCCTTGGTCTGGTTGTAGGGATCAGTGGAGACCAGCAGCACCGCGATGATCGCCATCAACCCGGCGGATACACCAATGCCGATGAGCACCAGCCGGTTCTGCTGCAGCCCTCCCCGGAAGGCCAGCCCGAACACCAGCAGGGCCGTCACGGCCGCACCCGCCAACGACGAACCGGTCACTAGCCAGGAGCCGGCCGCCGGAACCGAGGTGATCACGGCGATGGCTCCGAGGCCGCCGCCGGCGGAGACCCCGATGATCCCGGGCTCCGCCAGCGCGTTGCGTGACACCGACTGGATGAGGGCCCCGGCAAGCGCCAGGGCGGCACCGGCCAGTAATGCCGCGGTGACGCGCGGCATCCGGGTGTTCAGGATCGCGGTGACCGTGGGTCCGGACTGCTGGGTCGTCCAGTTGTACACATCACCCAGGAGCAACTTGGCATCTCCGAGCAATGCCCCGGCACACACCAACCCCACCAGCAGCACCACCAAAACCACCAGCACGCCGAGATGGACGGCCCGCGGGCGCAGACGGGCCAGGGTATCCCCCATCGAACTGCTGCCGGCGTCGGTCATCCGGTACGCGAGCACCACCAGGAACACCGCACCGAAGACCGTGGTGACGGCACCGGTCGGCACCTCCACCCCGGCCCGCGCTCCGAGGAGCACGCGGACGACGACGTCGGAGCCGATGACCACCACGGCACCGCTCAGCGCGGACACCGGCAGCAGCGTCCGGTGCCGGGCCAGGCCGCGGACCCGCGAGGCCAGCAGCCGCACGATCGCCGGCGCACAGAGGCCCACGAAACCGATGGGACCGGCGATGGTCACCGCCGATGCGGCCAACAGGACGGCGAGGACGACGGCGGCAACCCGCGCCACGCGGGGATCGGCACCGGCCAACCGGGAGGCATCGTCGCCGAGGGAGAGCAGGTCCAGCCGTCGGGCGATCAGCAGCAGCCCCACGGCGCCCAGCAGGATCACCGGCGCGAACTCACGCAGGTCGCTGCTGCTCGTATGCCCGATGCTGCCGCTGCCCCAAGCCAGCAGCCCGGTGGTTTCCTCGCTGAAGAGCAACAGCAGCGACGAGGTGACCGAGGCCAGGCCCAACGCCAGGGCTGAGCCGGCGAGCACCAGCCGCATCGGTCCGCCGCTGCCGCTGGCCCCCGCCCCGGACAGCGCGATGACCAGGGCCGCCGCGGCCAGGCCCCCGACAAAGGCCAACCCGCCGGAGAGCAGCGAGGGCAGGCTGATGCCGAAGGCAGCGACGGCGACAATCGCCAGATGGGCGCCGGCGTCCACCGCGAGTGTGTCCGGTGAGGCCAGCACGTTCCGGGTGGCCGACTGCAGTGCAGCACCGGCCAGCCCAAGCGCCAGTCCCACCAGAAGCCCCGCCACCAGACGCGGTATCCGGGAGGCGACCAGGACGGCGGCCTGCTGGTCGTCGCCGTTTCCGAACACCAGGCCGAGCACTTCGCGCGGTCCCACGGATGCGGTGCCCTGCGTGATGTGGACCAGGGCAAAGACTGCCAGGAGCGCGAGCCCGCCGGCAACGATGGCCCAGACCCCCACGCCGGAACGGCCCGGCGACTCCTGCGGCACATCGGTGCCGACGGAGCCAGTGGTGGCGGGTCTGCTCGTGGTGACGGTCATGCGCTCCGGCTCCCTAGGAATTCGCGGTCAGGGAGGCGACCAGGGACTTCACGTACTGGGTCATCGACGACGGGCCGCCGAACATCCAGACCCCGTCGTCGAGGCGGTGGACCTGGCCAGATTTCACAAAGGGCAGGGACTTCCACACGGCGTTGTCCTTCAGCGCGTCCGTGAAGTCCCCGTCGGTGTCGTTGGCGATGTAGACGAATCGGTCGGCGTCGATGGTGGTCAGGCCCTCCACGTCTGTCTGGGCCAGCCCGTAGGCGTGGTCGCCTTTCAGCGTCCATGCCGGGTCCAGCCCGAGCTCGGTGTTGATGTCGGTCAGCAGCGATCCCTTGACGTAGGGGCGCACGGACACCTGCCCATCGGCAACCCACCCGTCGGCGAACGCAACGCGGGAGCCGGTGATCCCGGCCTCCCGCAGCGCGCTCTTGCCCTCGACCACCGCGGAGTCGTACTTGGCGATGGCCTCTGCGGCTTCCTTCTCGGTGCCGGTAGCCCGGGCAACCAGCTCGAGGTTGTCCTCGGCCTGCTGGATCTGGTGGTCAGCATCGGCCGACGTGAGCACCAGGACCGGCGCAAGGTCCTCCAGCTGCTTGATGACTGAGTCGGAGAGGTCGTTGGTGGCAACGATCAGGTCCGCGTCCAGGGCAGCAACCGTGTCGAAGCTGGGCTCCCCGCGGGTGCCGATGTCCTTGACGGAACCTTCCAGCGGCTCCGCCTTCACCCAGGCACCGTAGCCCTTCACGTCGGCGGCGCCAATGGGCATCACCCCGAGCGTCACCAGGTTCTCCACAGCACCCCATTCGGTGCCGACGACGCGTGTTGCGGGATGGTCCAGCGCAATGGTCTTCCCGCGGGCATCCTTCAGGGTGATGGGGCCGGCGGCCGGCGACGACGGGGCGGCCGAAGCGCCCGAGGTGACGGCCTCGGTGGTGCCGCAGCCGGCCAACAGCAGGGTCGCCGCGGCGATCATGGTCAGGGAGCGCAGTGCTTTCATGGGATTCCTTGGGGTGTGGGTGATGGTGGTGGGTCAGATGAGCGAATGTTGGCGCTTGCCGACGGCACGGGTGCGCAGCCGGCCGGTGAACGGATCGAGGTGGGTGACGATCTCAATCGCGTAGACACGGCTCAGCAACGTGGCGTCGAGGGCCTCGTGGGCCGGGCCCGTGGCCACCACCCGCCCTGCGGAGAGCACGGCGACGGTGTCGGCGACGTCGGCTGCCTCGTCCAGATCATGCAGGACGACACCGATCGCGACCTGGTGGTCCCGGGCCAGCTCGTGGATCAGGTCGAAGATCTCTACCTTGTAGCGCAGGTCCAGGTGATTGGTGGGCTCGTCCAGCAGCAGGACCGAGGTGTCCTGGGCCAAGCAGCTGGCCAGCCAGACCCGTTGAAGTTGTCCGCCGGAGAGCTCGTCGACTCCGCGATCGGCCAGGGCGACGATGCCGGTCAACTCCATGGCGTGATCCACGGCTGCCGCACCGTCCGGGTCTGCTGCCCGCCAACGCCCCCGGTAGGGGTGGCGGCCGAATTCCACGACGTCACGCACACTCAGCCCGTTGGGCACCGGACGGCTCTGCGAGAGCAGGGTGACCCGCTGGGCAAAGTCGCTGCGCTTGAGGGCCAGCGCATCGGTGGATCCGGAACCGTCTTCGATGCCCAGACTGCCCGAGGTCGCGTCGTGCAACCGGGCCAGCGCCCGCAACAGGGTCGATTTGCCGCTGCCATTGGGCCCTACCAGGGCGAGGATGCGTCCGGGTTCCAGCCGCAGATCAGCATCGTGGACGACGGCGGCGCCCCCATAGGACAGCTCCAGCCCCCGCGCCTCGAGCACGACGGGTAATTTCGATTGATTCACGGCACGATATTAGCTGAGCCTTACCTAATAAACGAAGCGAGGTCGCCCTGCGTCGCGAAATCTTTTCCTACCCGCAAGTAGTTGCCTCTGCAAACCTTGACTCCCCGGAGGCCCCCTGATCGGATGGGAGGACCGATGGGCCACACAGTGCGGTGCCGACCACCGACGCTGGAAGTGCGGCTCATTTTTTGAGGAGCAACAGCATGAAACGAACTCGCATCACTGCTGCCATCTGCGCCACGGCCATGACCGGAGTCCTGCTGACGTCCGGCCAATTCACCTCCGCCACCACCCCGTCCGCCCAGGCAGCCGATGCCCCGGCATCGGTGGCCGGCATGAAAACCGACGGCGATTCCCTCCAACGCGCGCTGGCAGCAGCGCCCGAAGACGGACTGAAGACACCGTTCGAACAAAGCAACGGCGCCACCTGGACCAGCGTGGAACAGGCGCGGAAGTTCAGGCACCAGCTCGATGCCTCCAGCGACCGGGTGACGGTCCAGACCGTCGGCCGATCCGGGAACAAGCAACCCATCGAACTCATCTCCGTCGGCTACCCGAAACCCCAACCGCTGGCCACCGCCTCAAAGGGTTCGGTGGTCCTGTTCAACTGCTCCATCCACGGCAACGAGCCCTCCGGCCGCGAAGGCTGCCTGCAGATGGCCCGCGACATGTCCACCACCAACGACCCGAGCTGGAAACGCCTGCTGCAGCAAAGCACCGTCCTGTTCACCAACATCAACCCCGACGGATGGAAGGCCAACACCCGCGGCAACGCCGACGGAGTCGACGTCAACCGCGATTTCCTCGGCTTGGAAACGCCCGAGGCCCAGACGCTGGCCAAGATCATGGGCGACTGGAAGCCGGACGTCATGAACGACCTGCACGAGTTCGGACCGCGGGAGTACTACGACACCCAGGCGCTGGTGCTGTGGCCGCGCAACCGCAACGTCGATACCAGGATCCACGGCCTGTCCCAGCGGATGGTCAACGACTACACCGGGGCCCAGATCGAGGCCGGCGGACACACCACCGGCATCTACGGTGAGCTGGTCAAGGACGGTGTCGCGTTCCAGCAGATCGCCGGCGACCACCAGGCGCGCATCCTGCGCAACTACACCGGGCTGAGGCACATCACCGGCCAGCTGACCGAAACGGCGTCACGCGCCGTCCCCGCCGACGCAGACCAGAGCGCCACCGCGGTGAACCGCCGCCGCGTCGCCGACCAGTACTCCAGCGCCATGGGCACCATGTCGATGATGATGGAGAACCGCGGGGCCCTGGCCCGGCAATCGGCGCAGGCAGCAGAACGCGCCACGCAGGCCGGCGCCGACCGCTCAGGTGTCATCTACTTCTCCGGCCAGGACAACATGCTGCCCACCACCTCCGCCGGCGTGGAGACCAACCCGATGTGCGGCTACCAGCTGAGCGCCGCACAGCTGAAGGACACCCGCAAGACCATGAAGCTGCACGGCATCAGCTGGACGAAGAAGGACGGCGGCGCCTACGTGAGCCTGGCCCAGCCGGGCCGGTCGCTGATTCCGCTGCTCTTTGACGGACGGGCCGAATACGGCATCACCGAGGCCACACCGGTCACCCAGTGCTAGTTCGCTGAATCCACCAGAAACCCACCGAAACGTCGGGGGGGCCCCC